>JBGTDE010000387.1:0-4129 GCA_041748475.1 Rubrobacteraceae bacterium
CACCGTGGGAGCACCGGACGAGAAGATAAACATGCTCATGGAGAAATTCGAAGAAGGTGCGCGTCGGGCGGACAAAGACCCGAGCGAGATGCCGCGCATGATCCAACTGCACGTCTCCTGGGCCGAAACCCAACAAGAAGCCGAGCAGAATGCTGTAAAAGAATGGCCTAACGGCGGAATGCCTTTCCCCAAAGGCGACATCCGAAACCCCGAAGACTTCGCCGCGATGGCGAACCAGGTAAGCGTCGAAAACTTCAAAAACCGCGTCCTGATGAGCGCCGACTTAGACGAGCATCTTGAACACATACAGAAGTACGTGGACCTCGGCTTCGACGAAGTCTACGTCCACAACTGCGGTCGCAACCAGGAGGAATTCGTCCGCGCCTACGGAGAGCGTGTGATACCGCATTTGAACTGGCCGACAGGAGCCTAGAAAAGGGAGCAAACTCCGGTTCTGCAAGCTTCTGCGGATTAGCGAGCTTTGGAGGGGGGTATTGCTTCTAAAGGCTTTTTGTCCTTGAAGCCAAATATCTTAACGTGTGCGGCGCACGAACACTATTCGGCAAGTTGGTGGAGGTTTTAAAAGGGTTTTCAACACGAGTGCACCTGTTGCTCCGTTTGTTTAAAAAGAAGTGTGTTTTATAGTCGGCTTTGTTGGAGAATGGTTCGCGCGCGGTCGATAATGGCTTCGCCGGAATCACCTGGTTGCCAGGTTGCAGCTGCTAGCTGCGCATCCGCGCTATCCCGGAGGTCGGCGGAGACTTGATCGATCAATATCCTGGCGGAAGTATCGTCGAGACCGGGGACGATCAGAGCTAGCCGATTTCCTCCGTAGCGGTAGGCCGTGCCTCCCAACTGCGCGGCTGCCGCCCAGACGGTGCGGGCCGCAGTCCGGATCTCGCCGTCCCCGGCTAGGTAACCGCGGGTCTTGTTGACTTCGATCACGCCAGCTAGTTCGATCAATATTACGCTGAACGGCTTGCCTTGGACCGCGGCCCGTTGGGCTTCGGAGTGAGCTACCTCGTGTAGGTGACGGCGAGTATAGAGCAGGGTCAGGTTGTCGATGATGTCGAGTGGCCCCTGACCCAATACTGGTTCTCCGCTTGAGCGAAGGACCTCGATCTCCGGGTCCCCCACGGGCTCTGAGCTTTCCTTTAGAGCCAGCGGATTGCGCCGGACCTCCTCGACGAAAATGCGGACGATCTCCGGATCGAACTGGGTCCCCGCGCAACGCTTAAGCTCCTCGCAGGCGTCTTCTAGTGTCATGCCCTCACGATAGGGACGGTCCGAGACCATTGCACTAAAGGAGTCGGCCACGCTGATGAGGCGGGCCTCTAGGGGGATCTGCTCTCCTCTAAGGCCCGAAGGGTATCCGTTCCCGTCGAATCGCTCGTGGTGGTGGAGAACAGCCGCGGCGATCGAACGCAGGGCGGGGACTTGCTGTACGAGCCGGTAGCCGATACGGGGATGCAATTCTACGATAGCGCGCTCCTCCGGGGTCAGCTTGGCAGGCTTCAAAAGAATGCGTTCGCTGATGCCGATCTTGCCTATGTCGTGTAAAAGAGACCCAAAGATCAGCACTTCGCGGCGGTCGGGTGACAGATCTAGACTCTCGGCTACCGATGCGACGTAGCCAGAGACTTGTTCGGAGTGTCCGCGCACGAGCGGGTCTTTGACCTCGATTGCTTCCGCCAGGACGCTGACCGTAGCCAGATACGACGATCGTAGATCCCCCTGCAGGCGAGAGTTTTGCAGTTCTGCGCCGGCGTGATCCCCAACCGCGAGCAGAACTTCGTCATCGTAGTCTTCGAAGCCCTCGGGGTTGTTTGCACAGAGAAGTACTCCACTAAACTCGTCCTGCAAGTAGATCGGTATGGCGACGAGATTATTTATCTCATTGTCTGCCGCGGAATCTTTGCCGTCCCGGTCCTTTTCGGGACTCTCTTCCCGCACCGTCTGGTCGTGCTCTATCACCTCATGGGCGAAGCGCCGCATGATCGCGCTGTCCTCTGGATCTTCCTCGAATCCTTCGGAGGCGAGCAAATCGAGCCTGTCGTCGCCGCTTTCATCCGGGCGGGAGAGCAACAGACCCTTCTCGGCACCGACCAGCGTTATGGCGAGGCGCAAGACCATCGACGGCACGTCCTTAGGATCGCCTAGAACGCCACGCTCTTGCGAGAGCCGCATTACTTCGCTGTGCAACTCGTTACGCCAGTCCTTTTCGGCCTGGTGGGCGCGCTCGGCGCGTTCGTGCAGGTACCGCTGCCGGCTTACTTCCTGATCGTTCTCCTTCAACCGGCTCTCTAGTTGGTGACGTTGTCTCCGGTGTTCTCGCTCATCATCCTTGGTAGAGTCAAGCTCTTCCCGGGACTTGCGAAGTTGCTCTTCGCGATCACGAAGTTCGCCCTCCAGGTGTTCACATTCACCCTGAACGTCTTCGATTAGCGCTGAGCGTCTGGCACGATCCCGCCACCAGCCGAGCAACGCGATGACACCAGCGGCCCCAAGGGCCAGGAGCGGCGGGTCATCGGCGGCGTTGGTCAGGTTGGCGACCGTTCCCGCAACTACAAGTACGTAGGCTATGGCCGCTATGAATATAGCTACAGCAACCCAAAACCAAGTTCGTCCACTGCGCTCATCTCGACCATTGCCCATTAGCGTACTCTACAGTCAGAGAAAGGGCTTTTCAAACATACGGTCGAATGTATGGATACGGAAAACTTGTCGGCCAGAATACCCTCTAGAGTCATTAGGTTAAGGGTTTAGGCACACCAGTTGATACTCACATACTGATCCAGGTTTGTTGCAGCTTGCGGATAACGCGCCCCTGCACAAGGGCATGGCGAATGCATATCTACCGGATGCCCGTCACGGCATCTCCGACGTGTATCTCGCCGTCAGAGATTATGTCGGCACGCAGACCGCCGCGATGCACGAGGCCACGTAGGACTCCGGAAGTGGTTAGTTTTTCAAGGTGTGCGCATGGTTCGCAGCGGCGTTGACCGAAGCATTCGACATCGCCGATGCGGAAGTGGTGACCGATCAGTGCGTCCAGCGAGATGCCGCGAACAACGATGTTCCGCCGGGCATCGGCGGGATCCAGTTCGACAC
Organism: Rubrobacteraceae bacterium; assembly: GCA_041748475.1. GTDB lineage: Bacteria > Actinomycetota > Rubrobacteria > Rubrobacterales > Rubrobacteraceae > JACDDK01. Next base: position 3,112 of record JBGTDE010000387.1, read on the forward strand.
CGATTGCGTTTAACTCCTTTAAAGCTTCAGCCTCGACGAGCGTGAGATCGTAGCCCCGTCCATTCGGGTCCGAGAAGGTGCCAGCGCCTTGAGCGTAGCGGTCCCCTTTTAGGCCGCAGTTTGCGAGAGCTTCGGCTGATCGGAGAGCTTTCATGGGGGCTTCGGCTTCCTCGGCGACCGAGATCATCTCTACTACGCCTTCGCCGGGAATGTAAGCCGCGCGGTCAACGCTGGTCGTTGTTTGGGGATTGTGCGCTGCCAAGACGAACGCGGCATCAACGGTTATTGCACCTTCGACCGAGTTCTCCGAGGGATCGAAGACTACGCCTGGTGGAACTCCGAACAACACGACCCACGTACCGGAGTCACTTCGGCGTCCGAGAAAGCGGCCCGGCCACTCGAAATTTTCGGAGGACTCGACTGGTACGAGACCGAGGTTTCCCAGAGCGAGCCATTGACGCAATCTTACGCCGCCATCGTCGGGGATTTCCGAAGTATCGAGATTCAGCATATGCGCGACGCAGTCGGTAAGCGATAGAGCTTCTAGTTTGCTGATCTCGGAGTTCGGACTCATAAAGTATCTCTTTCCTCTAACCTTATATATTTCTTCTAACTTAGAGCGACTCTATAGAATATCGGCATGTCTTGCAAGGGTTTGGTGGCGAGGTACGAGGCGGTTTACAGCCAGTACCTGAGGCTTCTATACTGCATCCACTGGGAAGAGGCGGTGTGATGGCGATGAGACTTACGAAAAGGACTTACTTTCGGCCCAATCGAGCGTACTACGAGCGGCCAAATTTCACTCTCGCCGCCGACTCTATTTTGTTACCTGGGGACAAAGCGTTTCTTCCCGGATGGGTTCATAGTATCGGGCCTGGAGATGCCCCGTATCTCCGTGCGCCTCGAAAGGAGCTGGAGTTTTGAGCAAGTTACTTTTTATCGGTGGAACGGTAGTCTCCGCTGAAGGCAGCTATCCGGCGGACGTACTCGTCGAGGACGAGAGGATAGTCGCCGTCGG
>JBGTDE010000388.1:0-4127 GCA_041748475.1 Rubrobacteraceae bacterium
TGTACGGCGTTCTCGTTTGGAATCGGCTCTGGATAGTATCCACAGTTCTGCCAGACGGGATTGTGCTCGCCACCCGCAGGTGGATTCTGGTCGTAATCGACCTTGTCCTCGGTGTGACGACCGGCGTCTCCGACTTCAATGTCTTGGACCGCGTCCGGTGGGGTGCTCGCCGCTTTCTGTCGGGAGTCTATTACGGCGAGAAGGATGAAACCCCCGATAAGCAGCGCCGCTACCATCCCGATAATTATGTACGTCCGGCGGGAGCCGCTGGATTCTTCGTCTATCCGCCTGATGTTCCTGTTCGCCAAGGTATTTCCTTCTCTAGTTTTCGCCAAGAGACTAGCATAACCCGCGCTGGTATCAGGTGATTTCGTGACATTTATACGAGAAAAGCGAGTGCTCCGGCGAATACGGACAGCCAAATCCCCACGATCACGAAAGCCGCGATGCGGTTTGGCGGAGGCACTCCTTGTTTATCGACTCTGCTTCGGCATTCGGAGAGAACCTCCGGTGGGATACACCGGACAGCCAGCGCTACTCCGAGCGGTATGAGGATCACGTCGTCTAAGTATCCAAAGATTGGAATGGGGTCCGGGATCAGGTCGATAGGACTCGCCGCGTACCCAACCACCACCGCCACCACAACCTTCGCGTACCACGGTGTGCGTGGGTCCCGGTACGCTAAATACAGCGCGTACACTTCCGATTTGAGCCTATTGGCCCAGCTTGTCAGATGTTCGAGGGGTCTCAACCGGTACGTGGTGCCAGGTTCAGCTCTTCTCGGATAAAGTCCTTGGCTCCGTCTGGTCCGGTTACGCGCAAGCGGATAGGACCCTCGGCGGCTTCGAAGAGAATCTCGAACGTTAGAAACAGGCAACATTCGCGCTCGGCAACCACCAACTCGGTTATACGGGAGACCAGCTCGCCGTCACCGGGAAACACAAACTCATAACCATTCTCTATCTCTAAGACTCGAAGTGATCGTAGCAAAATCTTCGCGGTGGAATCCTTGCGTGAGGCTGCCTCTCGCCCTGTTAGGCTGCAGGCAATGGGCAGTGCGTTTGAGTTGTGACTTTTCATTCTCTTTCTCCTGACTTTGTCCACGTGCGCCAGTCGTCTTCACAATCGTTTTCGGAGATCAGGGGCTCTGTGCAGCAGCTCTCACCTCGCTATGGCTCGCGGCCCTCTTTTACGGCGACTCCGGCTACTACGAGCGCCGGAGCGGCCAAGTACAGTACGACCGCCGCAACGAATAAAATACCCCCGAGCCATTCGGCTGAGCCGATGCGACCACTGATGTCCCTGAAGCCGGTAGAGCCGTTTCGGCGCCGTTGCATGAGAGTTCGCAGCCCAAAGGCCAACGTGAGATAGAGCGGGAAAAGCCCAAGCGTGAGCGCCGCCATCAGTGATGGCCTTGTCGGTGGCCGCGCTGGAAGAGCCTCAAGCCGTTGAGAGTAACGGCGATGGAGGTGCCCATGTCGGCGAGGACGGCGAGCCACAGCGTCACCAGGCCGAAGGGCGCCAGGAGGACGAAGACGCTCTTCACGAGGATGGAGAAGATGACGTTCTGGCGGATGATCCTCTCGGCTGACCGTGAGATCCTGACCGCCTATCACCTCCACAACCATGAAAGTGCCCGTCAGAACGAGCACGACGGTCAGCGAACGCCGATCCGCCCCCCGAGTGTGGTCATGCCCTGCGTGATCTTGGTCTCCGTGATGATGCTCGTGGTGTGAGTGATCTTTCTCCACGCGGATATTCTACCGCTTGCGGAGTCCATCCCTCTGCTCGAAACCCTAGTTGGCGGGACGTTCGTCCAGGGTCACGTTGACGGTGCTCTCGCTGTCGTCACGGATGATAGTTAGCTTGACCTCGTCTCCGGGGCGGTATTCGCGAAGCGCGCCGAGCAAGTCCCCCGAGCTTTCGACGGCTGTTCCGTCGATCCCCGTGATGATGTCATTGTTCTGAATCCCAGCGTCGGCCGCGCCGTATCCGCTCTCCACGCTCGCGACAACAACGCCTGAGTCGACGTTGAGACCGAATTGCTCGGCGGTTTCGGGGGTCAGGTCACCAAATCTGATGCCGATGTAGGGTTGAGTAGCTTCGCCAGTCTCGATCAACTGGTCCGCGACGGAGATTGCTGTGTCCGAGGGGATGGCGAATCCGATATTCTCGGCGCCGGTCTGGGCCGGTGGGAGATAAGCGACGTTGATGCCGACCACCTCGCCGTCCCGATTCGCCAGAGCGCCGCCCGAGTTGCCGGGTGAGATAGCGGCGTCCGTCTGGATCAAGTCGACCAGCGGGTTGCTACCACGGGAAAGTTGCTGCGGTATTTCTCGGTTCAGGCCGCTTATAACGCCCGAAGTGACCGTCGACTGATACCCTGAAGGGCTCCCAATAGCGACGGCTAGCTGGCCGGGGATCAGATTATCCGTGTCGCTGAAGTTCGCGGCTGGTAGATCCCCAAGCTCCACTTTGACTACCGCGAGGTCAGTCGATTCATCAGCTCCTACTACTTCGCCCGTCTCGGTGGAGCCGTCGGCGAAAGCTATATTAACCTCGCTCGCGCCCTGAACGACGTGATTATTGGTGACGACGTAGCCATCCTTGCGGTAGATCACACCGCTACCAAGACCTTCTTGCTGTTCATCCCCAAAGGGCGTCGTCTGGATAGCCTGCACGTTGACCTGAACCACGCTCGGCTCCACCTGCGAAGCCACCCGCGCCACAGGCTCGTTCTCTGGCACCCGATCCGAGACCGTCGCCGGTTTCTCAGCGACATTTCCCTTCTTGTCCTCAACCGAATTCTCGGAGCATCCAACTAACACGACGGCAAAAACAACCGCCAACAACAAAGAACAAACCTTGAATCTCATAACAAGCCCCTCAAAACTATCGAAGATTCCAACTAGCAAACAGGTCGATGAACTGTACGAAAGTATATCTAGTTGGTCTCATATATGCGCTCTGGCGTAAACTAACTGAATGCGCCACCCGCACCAGTCAAGTAGAATGAGTGAGGCCGCAAGGATTTCATGAGGGGAGTCAGCATGACCGAAGCGCAGGAGGCGGAGATCACACGCCGCGCCTTTTTGAAGACGACTTTCGCCGCGATTCCGGCGGCGGCCCTGCTGTTCGTCGCAGGTTGCGGGGGCGAGGAAGAGGACGAGGAGGAAGACGACTAAACAACTCGCCTGAAGCAGCGGAGCGCGTAGCCTGCCTAGCCTTGCTCCCTAAACTTTTCTTTGATGTTCTCTTCTTCTTCCACCAAGTGCCGGAATATGTCCTGCGCGAATCGCAAGGCGTGCTCCTCGGGCAGGTTGACCCGCCGGTTCTTCAACACGGACTCAAGCTCCTTGACCGCACCCTCGGCCATCCCGACCATCATCTCCGACTCCCGTAGCGTCTCTTCGCGCTCTTCCTCGAAGAGATCTTCACCCCGCGCAAGCCGCGCCCGGTGCTCCTCCAACAACTCGATGAAGTCTCTAATACCCACGACTCGGAAGTATACCTAAACTCCCAAAACGAACCCTCCGCCACAGTCGATTTGGTCGAAACAGTCAACTAAAGTTGATACAAATAGAGTCGTCAACTACAATTGACTCATGGATAAAAATATTGAAATCCAAGTTGGTGGTGCGCAGGATCCTCGCGAGGGGCTTGAGAGCGTTGTTGCTTTGAGGCGAATGTTGGAAGCTTTGGAGGCGGCGCAGGTCGAAAATGCCTTTGTCGCGGGTTGGTCGTGGGCGAGGATAGCGGAGGTGTTGGGCGTGAGTAAGCAGGCGGTTCACAAAAAGCACTCGAAGAGGATCCAGGCTAAGTATCCCGGCGAGAGGTCGGATCGAAGGGAGAGGCAGCAGTGATCTTCAACCGCTTTACGAAAGAGGCGCGTAGGTGCGTAGAGGCTGCCGTGATGGAGGCCCGGATGCTCGGACACGATTCCGTTGGCGACGAGGATCTGCTGCTCGGTATCCTCGCTGCTTACAAAGGAGCCGCCTCCGAAGCTTTGTCTTCTCTCGGCGTGACGCTACAGCCTGCCCGCCAAGAGTCCGAGAAAATGCTATCCGAGGCACTTCTGTCTATAGGGATTTCGCTGGAAGAGGTTCGCCGGGAAGCGGGCGACGCTT
>JBGTDE010000389.1:0-6457 GCA_041748475.1 Rubrobacteraceae bacterium
GAAGACGTGATGCGTGATGGTTCCGGCTTTCGCGTCCAAGATCATCAAGCGCGAAGAGTCGCGAGGTTCGGCGGGGTTTTGAGCTATAAGAGATTCGGGCAGCTCGTAGTCAAGCTCGCGGGTCAGCACTTTAGCGACGGATGAAGATGTTCAAGACGATAGTGCCGACGATGGAGAGCAGGATCATTATCCCTATCGGGAAGTACACTGTCAGACCCCCACGCCTGAACATCAAATCTCCTGGCAGACGGTCGATTCCAAATCGTCCAAGCAACAGGAACAACCCGCCAAGCACTAGCAGCACCACGGCCCCACCGATCAGAATTTTGCCGATACCTTCGAGTCCCATGCCAACATTCTATCGCGCCGGACGAGGCCGTCAGCCAAGCTCTGCGAGCAGATCTTCAATGTCGAGCGGCTGTGTACTCATGGCAAGGCCGCCGCTTTCGTCTTGGGGCCACTCCTCTTGCGGGCGGTCGGCGTAGAGTTCGACGCCGTTGCCATCCGGGTCGCTAAGGTAGAGGGCTTCTGAAACACCGTGGTCCGAGGCTCCGTCGAGCGGGTATTCAGCGTCTACCAACCAACGCAGGGCTTGCGCGAGATCCCGCCGTTCAGGATAGAGAATGGCAAGGTGGAATAGTCCGGCGGAGCGATGCGGCGCGGGTGGAGCGCCCTTACTCTGCCAGGTATTCAGCCCGATGTGGTGATGGTAACCACCAGCAGACAGAAAGACTGCGTCACTCCCGTACCACTGCGTGACCTCGAATCCGAGGATGTCTCGGTAGAAAACTAGGGATCGCTCGATGTCCGCGACTTTCAAATGAACGTGTCCGATGCTGGTTCCGGCGCTTACGCGATGCAACTTTTCCGTGTCCAAGACGACCGCCTTTCGTAGTCTATATCGACTTGATTCTATCGCTGGACTTTTCTATTGGCGGCGGGCGTTCACGAGGATGACTCCGGCAAGCACTACAACGCCACCGACGATGGAGAGAAGTGTCGGGATTTCACCGAGCCACAACCAGGCGATCAAGAACGCCAGAGCCGGAACTAGATACAGAAAGCTGACGGCGTTCGAGGCGGGCATCCGGGCAAAAGCATAGGCCAGCGCGAGATAGGCTATGACAGTCGGAAATATCCCGAGGTAGACGACGCTGACCGTGGCGGCGAGAGGAGCCTCCACGACTGCGGCGGCGAGCCCTGGGGCGAATACCAACATGAAAAGTGTTCCGCCCCAGATCGCATACGTCGTGAACCGCAGTGAGCCGTATTTATCCAGATAGGGTTTCTGGAAGACAAAGAACATCGCTTCTGAGATAGCGGCCAGTAGTATCGGTAATGCGCCGGGTTCGAGGGCGATAGTTCCGGCTTCTCCGGTCGAGATCAGGACGACACCAAAGAAGCTCAAGCCAGTGCCGATCCAGCCCAGAGTTCCTAGCCGCTCGCGCAGAAATATGACCGCTAAAATCGCCGTGAAAACTGGCACCGAAGCGATGAGTACGCTCGCAGGTCCAGATTCAACCGTCACTTCTCCGAAGGACAATCCGACATGATAGACAGTGAAACCCAAAAACCCACCGATCAAAACTGCTGGGAGATCCCGCCATGCAGGAAGCGGCATCCGGGTGACCACTGCATATATAGCCAGAAGCCCCGAAGCCACCAGAAACCGCAACAACGCCAGATGGCCCGGCGAATAGCCTTCAAGCCCCGCCCGTATACCGGCGAACGCGGAAGCCCAGATCACAACGGTTACCGCCAAGGCGAACACCACACGAAATTCACGAGCTTCCTTCATCTCATAAGTCTACGCCTGCGACACGACCCGTGGAATGTAGAGTCGCGGTTGTTGTGGGCTATTTGTTTCGGATAGCAAAGTTAAGTGTGGCTTCCGCTTCAGAAAACGAACGTCTGCTCTATGATCTCCTCGCACGCAAGCGTCAAAAAGTCCTGGATTGCCATGCCGTCACTGGCGAAGAAGGCTTCATCATGAAAGTCGCCTTCCCACCCATAGAGCATCTCGAACATTTGATACAGACCCTACTTCCTTTTGGGAAACCCACGACTTCGATATTTCTCTCCACATCCCTGGATCACCGTCCATTGCAACAGCCGTAGAGGCCGAGCCGGACCTGTTAAGACTGGCATCCAGGCTCATAGCTTTCTATACTCACGGAGTTGCGTAAAACTCGAAGAATCGAGAGAACATGCAGACGACCGATACTCGACAGAATAGCCGCCGCCTCCTGGATGGCCCAGACCGGGCTCCTGCGAGAGCCTACTTGCGCGGCATGGGCTACAGCGAAGAAGCTTTGAACAAGCCGATCATCGGGGTGGCTCACTCCTGGATCGAGACGATGCCCTGCAACTACAACCAGCGTCGTCTGGCCGAGAAGGTCAAGGAGGGCATACGTGAGGCGGGCGGAACTCCGATGGAGCTAAACACCATCGCCATCAGCGACGGCATAACGATGGGTACTCAAGGCATGAAGGCATCGCTCGTGAGCCGGGAGGTGATCGCCGACTCCATCGAACTCGTCGGGCGCGGTCATATGTTCGACGGCCTCGTCACGCTAGTCGGCTGCGACAAGACGATCCCCGCCGCCGCGATGGCCCACGTTCGGCTCGGCATCCCCGGTTGCATCGTCTACTCGGGCTCTATCACCCCCGGGCGCTTCAAAGGCAAGGACGTGACCATCCAGGACGTCTTCGAAGCCGTTGGCGCCAACGCCTCGGGCAAGATGTCCGACGATGACCTTCGTACCCTCGAAGGCTGCGCCTCGCCCGGCGACGGCGCCTGCGGTGGACAGTTCACCGCAAACACGATGGCTATAGCCCTCCAGTTCCTCGGGCTCTCCCCTATGGGCTCCGCCGACATGGCCGCAGCCGACCCATTCAAGGACGAGACTTGCCTGGAGGCCGGTCGTCTGGCGATGGAACTTCTAGAACAGGGACTCAAACCCTCCGATGTTCTGACGAAAGAGGCCTTCGAGAACGCCATAGCGTCCGTAGCGGCGACAGGTGGCTCCACCAACGCCGTCCTTCACTTCCTTGCGATAGCTCGGGAAGCTGGTGTCACCCTCGACATAGACGACTTCGATCGTGTAAGCGAGCGCACGCCCATTATCGCGGATCTCAAGCCCGGTGGTCGATTCGTAGCCGTTGATATGGACCGTGCCGGAGGCTCCAAGCTGCTAGGCAAGAGACTCCTGGATGCGGACCTTCTCGACGGCGGACAACTCACCGCCACCGGCAAGACGATAGCCGAGGAAGTGGAAGAAGCCCAGGAGACCGAAGGCCAAGAGGTGATAGTAACCGTCGAAGAACCGCTCAAGAAGACCGGAGGGCTCGTCATACTTCGCGGCAACCTCGCCCCGGAGGGCTGTGTCGTGAAGGTCGCTGGATATACGCGCCTGCATCACGAAGGAATCGCTCGCGTATTCGACTCCGAAGAGGAGGCTATGGAAGTAGTCCAGGCGAGTGGCATCAACGAGGGAGATGTACTCGTGATCCGGTACGAAGGACCCAAAGGCGGCCCCGGTATGCGCGAGATGCTCGGCGTGACCGCCGCCCTGGTAGGAGCTGGACTCGGCGACTCCGTGGCTCTCCTAACAGACGGACGGTTCTCCGGTGCCACCCGCGGCCTCATGGCTGGACACGTCGCCCCCGAGGCGGCTCATCGTGGCCCGATAGCAGCCGTCCGCGAGGGAGACACCATCACCTTAGACATCGAGAACCGAACTCTCAGCATGAACGTGCCGGATGGCGAAATCGAGGATCGTCTAAAAGACTGGACCGACCCGCAGCCGCGCTACGAGACTGGAGTCTTCGCCAAGTACGCCGCACTCGTATCCTCCGCCTCCGAGGGAGCCGTCACCAGCCCGAAGTAGGAAGTATCAGATCCCGGTTACTAGCTTAACGCGCCGCCGCCAGCATCCCGGCGGCGGTCGCGACGGGAGCGGGGACATCGGGGCGGAACCTTTCGGCGCCGACGTCCGCGACCGCATGAATCAAATCGCCGACCGCCCTCCAGACAGAGTCGGCGATTTACGACTTTCCCGCCGCTTGACTCGCGGCGGCAGATCGAATCGGCTGTCGCCTCTTCGTCCAAGCCAAGCCCCGCAGACAATACGGCGTTGTCGATAAAGTTCAGGACCGCGGAGCACGCTCTAAAGAGACGGACCCAAGCCCTCGTCAGAAACGAAACCCTCTCAGGCGACGCCCCGCGCAGCGTTACCGTGCGCGTCATGGGTTGCTCCAGCGCAGCATCAGAACACCAACGTCTGTCCGGCCTGGATGTAATCCGGGTCCGACAATCCGTTAGCCGCCGCGAGCCCATCCACCGTAGTCCCCAACTGCGACGCCACGTCCGTCAGCGTGTCTCCGCCCTGCACGATATACGTGCCACCATCAAACCCGGTGTCTTCAACGTAGCTCGACTCATCAACGTATCCGCTCTGTGAGTCATAAGCCGGTTCAACCACCGGTTCGGCGACGACAGGCTCCGCATCTACTGGTTCGGCGACGGAGGCTTCAGCAGGCACGGCATTCGGTTCGCTGTAAGAGTATTCAACGTAGTCCACACCGGCTTGATCCAGCCCAATAGCTTCGGCGGCTCCCTGTGAGAGATCCAAGGACCGATCCCCTACATAAGGACCTCGGTCATTTACCGTCACGTCCACAGAGTTCCCTTGGTAATTGACCGTAAGCTGCGTGCCGAGCGGCATCGTCTTGTGGGCCGCCGTATATCCATAGGGATTGTACGGCTCGCCACTGGCCGTCGGATTCCCCTCGAAACCCGGACCATACCAGGAGGCCAACGCACCCTCTGCCTGCGCACCCTCTGAATTGACCGTCACAAACAGTCCGACCGCCATCATAGCCACGACCAGATTCAAAACTATCCTCGACAAGCTTAAGTCCCCCTCATTGAACATCTACTAACGCCTTAGCCAAACCTCATTCACAAGGTAAGTTTGCTGAGGATATACATAAGATTCAAGGGGGTCGAAAGTGTTTATCTCGCAGTGGTCAGACATCCTCTGAATTCGGACATTCTTCGCCATAACGATTCTCTTGCGGTTAGACTAACAACCCTTTATAAATCATGAATAGGGCGTTTATTATCACGGTACGAGAAACTGTTTGAGATGTGTTACGATAATCACGTTCGGAAAAGTTTTGAAAATATTCTCGTGATAATTGGGGGGAACCATTTACACGGTCGAGACAGTCAGTGAGAAGTTAGGGGTACCGCGGCCCACGTTGTACCGCTACCTCAAGGAGTACTCCATCCCGTACCAGAGGAGCTCCGGGAGAATTTCCATCCCAGATGAGTCCGTCGAGAGGATACGGCGCGTCCGAGAATTGCATGATGAAGGTCTTGGTACGGCAGCGGTTAGGAAACGTGTCAAGGACGGTGACGCGGAGGTGGATTGGATCGCCGAACGACTAGACCAACTTTCGGAGGCTGTCGCAAGCTCGCAGCGCGGAAGCGGCGCTCGTTCGATTGAGAGCGTTTCATCCAACCAGGCTCTACACATCATTCTTGCCCGTCAGAGTGTGATGTTGCAGGCCATCTACAACCTAAACGAGATGGTAGAGGAGTTGATGTCTGCTAATGGTCGCCCTCGCCGTAGCAGTTCTCTCGATCCACTCAACGATGCGCCATTGAGATCCGAGATGGACCCGCACGAAGTGCTCGAAGTCTCACCTTTCGCGGCGACCGGCAACGGGTTGAAGAATACATCCGGGTCGCATCCGCATACGTTGGTTCACAGCCCTTATCCCAACACGCCTACGCTACAGCGCGGGGAAGACTTCGGAACTTTAGTCCGCAAGCGTCGACGTACTACGATATTCCTGATCATGAGCCTTTCGTTGACCATATGCGCCAGCCTTTGGCTTCTGCTCCAAACCTTTTAGACAAGTACCGGTCGGACAACCCCCTGTATAGAGATAGAGATTTTGCGGAACTAAAGATTCTCGAGCGTCTGTCCGATAACCTAGGTACAGATTACTATCGGGAGGGAAAATGAGCACTACATTCAAGTTTGCGACTGTACTTTGCTTAGCGGTTATGTTTGGTATGGCGGTGTCGCTGACGTACGCAACGCCATCGCAGGGTCAGGCATCGGAGAGTGATCTCCCGGCATGCGCACCGGGGCTTGACAAGATAGACGCGAATGATCTTCCATCCGTTGTGGATCTCGACGATTGCCCGGTAGACGGACGAGAGATAGTCGACGGTGATATAGCAGCCGTCGTGCCGGATCCGGGCGAAGGAGTCTACGCTGAAGCTCTCACCACCGAGGGCGCCCACGAGTTGGTCATAGAGCACGATAAAGACGGGACCATTGAGCTTTCAGAGGTCGGGGTCGACCTCAAAGACGGCTCGGAGGATAGCGGCACGTTGGGTCAGGAAGCCTCAACGGATCGCCAGGCCGCATCCATCGGA
>JBGTDE010000390.1:0-2199 GCA_041748475.1 Rubrobacteraceae bacterium
ACGTGCAGGGCAGCCGAGATCCGGGTTCGTACCCGCGACTCCTCGGTGATGCGCTTGGCAAGGCCACTCACGATGATGGGACGGTCGACAATGGGATCAGTGTTCGGCATCATTACGACGCTAGTAAATCCTCCAGCAGCAGCCGCAGCGGAGCCAGTCTCCAAAGTCTCTTCGTCCTCACGGCCCGGCGTGCGCCAGTGCGCGTGAACGTCGACGAATCCTGGGAAGAGATGCAGTCCATCCGCGTCGATATGGCGAATTCCATCGAGATTCGAGCCGACTTCAGCGACGCGGCCATCGGAGAGACGAATGTCCATAACGCCGTCCAGGCCAGTTGAGGGGTCGAGTATATGGGCGTGACGGATCACCACCTCGCTCCGCCCAGCCTCTGAGTTCAAACAGACACCTCTTGGACAACGCCGGTCGCCAGCGCGAGAACCGCCGCCCGTACAGCCACACCAGACGCGACCTGCCGCGAGATAAGCGAAGCGTCGTCCAGCACGATATCCCCCGCTATCTCGACACCTCGGTTGACCGGCCCCGGGTGCATAACCACGACACCGGGCCGCAGGTGGCGGCGAGCCACGGCGAAGCGTGCCGCGTACTCGGCTACAGATGGAATCAGGGCTCCTGTCATGCGCTCTTTTTGCAGACGCAATGTGTACAGGATATCGGCTCCCCAATCTAACGCTTCATCTACCGAGTCGAGTATCGGCAAGTCCCAGGCAGCGGTGTCCGGCGGCAGAAGGGTCGGTGGGGCTGATAGAGCAACTTCCACGCCTGCAGCTTGGAGGGCTGGGATCACGCTCCGCGCCACGCGGCTGTGCAGGACATCTCCCACGATAACGGCCCGTCGTCCGGCCAGTTCGTCCAGGCCGCCGAAAGCTTCGCTCAGGGCGTGAAGGTCCAGGAGTGCTTGGGTCGGGTGTTGACCACGACCGTCGCCTGCGTTTATTACGGCTGCGGTAGTGTGCTGGGCGGCCAAGGCGGCTGCACCAGCGGCGGGGTGACGGATCACGACCGCGTCCGCACCGAGGCTAGATAAGGTTACGACCGTATCCACCAGGGACTCCCCCTTGCAGATAGCCGAGCCGCCTTCGGAGAGCGAGATCACGTCCGCCCCCGAACGCCGCGCCGCGAGCTCGAATGAACTTGCCGTTCGGGTCGAAGGCTCGAAAAACGCCAGGCAAACCGTCTTGCCCGAGAGAGATTCTGTTAAACGATCCTGGTCACCGGCCAAGTCCAGTATCGTGCGAAGTTCGTCGTATGATATTCCATCCAGGCTCAAGAAATTTCTACTGTCCAACGACGATCACCCCATCCTCCCCATCGGTCTCCGTCAGGCTTACTCGAACGCGCTCTTCACGAGCCGTCGGCATATTTTTCCCTACGTAGTCCGCCCTGATAGGCAACTCTCGATGACCGCGATCCACGAGTATCGCCAACCGCACTGCCGCTGGTCGACCAAGCTCCAACAGTGCGTCCATCGCCGCCCGAGCTGTCCGCCCCGTATATAGCACGTCATCCACGAGTACGATGGTCTTTCCCGTACCGTCGAAAGATACGTCACTCCCAAGAACCTCTGGCTCCTCGTCTTCGAGATCATCGCGATGAAGGGTGATATCCAGAGATCCAACCGGAACATCCAGCTCCTCGAACCGGCGAATATTCTCCACGATGCGACCAGCCAGCGGAACACCGCGTGTCAACACGCCGACAAGCGCCAAGTCTTCGAGAGAGGATGCGTTTCGTTCCAGAATTTCGTGCGATATTCGGCGTAACGAGCGGTCTAGCCCGTCCGGGGTGAGCGCGACCGAACACGGCCTCTCACCGATGCTTGAACGACTCAAGCCTCTTACCTCCTTCGCGTCTCACGGGACGCGGTTAAAGGATCGGTGTGTCGAGTGCAAAGCTAACAGAGCAGACAGTAACCGTCAAGCCCATCAAACCTCCAAACCCAGTAGTTTTGATGGTTGGATCAAATCCTTCGGAATAGGAGACTCAAATCTGAGAGCTTCTCCGGTGACGGGATGCTCGAAGGCTAGTCGCTCGGCGTGAAGCCAGAGTCGTTCGCCGGGTACGGCGGTTCCGTAAAGTGGGTCGGCGTGGACCGGATATTTGATAGCGGAGAGATGAACCCGGATCTGGTGCGTCCGTCCCGTCTCTAACTTTACGCGCAACATCGTATGAGCCACCGAT
>JBGTDE010000391.1:0-16829 GCA_041748475.1 Rubrobacteraceae bacterium
CAGGTGGAGCTTCTAAGACGGACCTTCGTTCGATTGGGGTTGCCACTAGATCCTCCCGCGCCAAACTTGTAGTTACCCTGCGGTACGTCTCCCCAGAATGTGGATCAAACGGGCGACCAAACGGTACGGGTCTCTGCGTCCAGCTTCCCACTCAAGGTCCAGGATTTCTTGCAATTCTTCTCCTGGTTCCGTGTCTCCGATGTGGTCGGTAAAAACTCGCACGCCGTACCACTCTTCCGACGCAAGCCCGGCCTCCTCGAAAGTCTGGGAGAGTCCGGCTACGGTATCTCCGCGAGTCACGACACCCAGTCCACCGGCGGCTCTATCCGACCCAAGTGCCGCCAGAGCTTCAGGATAGTCTCTTTGAAGTCACGGACGCATGGCTAGAGCATCGGCGTTCTTGGCGAGCGCGGAGACTAGCCCACCGGGCCGGACGACCGCGCTGAGAGAGCGCACCATCTCATCGGGCGCGTCCAGGTACATCAAAACTCCGTGGCATAGCACCGCGTCGAAGACACCCGTACCGAGCAACTCCGGGGCTTGTTCACCGAAACCTTCTACGAGCCGCACGCGGCCTCGGGTATCTTTGTCTTCAGGGGCGAGTCGTCGCTCGGCTTCCGCGAGCATGTCGGAGGACGGGTCCAAGATCGTGACTTCGTAACCGGCTCGCGCTAATGGAACAGATTGCTGGCCCGCGCCGCCGCCGATATCTAGTACTTGGGCGGGGGGCACTGGTAGATGGAGGTCTAGAGCACGCGAGATCAAGGCTCGCCGCACAACCTGTCCCAAGTACCGGTCGAATTCGTTGTATTGACCGGCTAATTTCGAGGACGAATCCCACACGAACTACTTTCCAGCCTCCAGATACTTCTCGAATTCCTTCCACGACAAACAGTTGATGACGCTCTTCTTTTCGGCCCACGCCCGGCGCGCCTGTGAGACGCCGTATTTCATGAACGCGAGGGCGGTTTCGTCGTGGGCGTCGGTGTCTATGGTGATGTTGACGCTTGCTCGCAACGCCTCACGAACGTAGGGGACGGCGAGGTCGAGGCGGTTGACGTATGAGTTTAGTTCGAGTGCTGTGTTCGTGGCGGCGGCCTCTTTTATGAGGCGGGATACGTCTACTTCGTAGGGTTCGCGGCGGTTCAGGATGCGGCCCGTCGGGTGGGCGATGGTTCGGACGTGCGGGTTGTTGATGGCCCGGATGATCCGCTCGGTCATCGCGTCCTCGCCGACGGTGAATGAAGTGTGGACGGCGGCCACCACAAAGTCTAGTTCGGAGAGGAGATCGTCCTCGTAATCCAGGGTGCCGTCTTTTAGGATGTCTACTTCGGAGCCGCAGAGGAGCTGGATCTCGCTGTATTCCTCATCGGCTTTGCGGACGGCTTGGAGTTTCTCCCGGAGTCGGGCGGGGGAGAGGCCGTTGGCTACTTTCAGGGATTGCGAGTGGTCACAGAAGACGAGGTATTCGTAGCCGAGTTCGATGGCGGCTTCGGCCATGCTCTCGATGGTGCCTTTGCCGTCGGAATAGTTGGTGTGGACGTGCAGGTCGCCCCGGATGTCTCCGGTCTCGATCAGGTCGGGCAAAGTCTCGTTCTCCGCTGCTGGGATCTCACCCCAGTCCTCCCGCAACTCTGGCGGTATATAAGCCAGCCCGAGTCTCTCGAAAAGCTCTTTTTCGGATGCGACGGGCTCGTAGTCCTTCGTTCCGGATTTCGCGAGCCCGTACTCGGAGATACTGACACCCACCTTGACGGCCCGTTCGCGCAGCACGACATTGTGAGCCTGACTGCCGGTGAAGTGATGCAATAGCGAGCCGAAAGCCTCCGGCACCACGATGCGAAGGTCCACGTCGATCTCCCCGGTCTTTATAGAAACCTTAGTGTCTCCATGCGCTACGACCTCAGAAACGAACTCAGCTCCGGCGAACGCTTCCGCCAAAGCGTGAGGGTCGGTGCTGGCGGCCACTATGTCCAGATCCCCGACGGTTTCCTTCCGGCGGCGCAAGGAGCCCGCGACTTCGGCGCGTTCCGTAGCCGGATGTGAGCGCACGAAATCCAGCAGAAAATCTCCGAGTGCGGTAGCTTCGTCTAGGAGCATTCGACGTTCCTCGGAGTTGTACTTCTTGGCGGCTTCGATCATGCGCTCCGCGCTCTTTTTCCCAAAGCCTTTCAACCCAGAGATACGAGCCTCAGCCGTACCGGCAAGCTCTTCTACGCTCGTGATATCCAACTCGTGCCAGAGGCGACCCGCGGTGCGTGGTCCCACATTCGGTATGCGCGTGATCTCTACGAGACCCGCAGGGATCTCCTCAAGCAACTCGGCGAGTATCGTCGGCGTCTGGTTCTCCGAGAGGGTGCCAATAACCTCAGCCGTCGTGCCGCCGACGTGGGGCAGGTCTTTTATGTCCTTCATATCGGCTACGGGGCTGCCTGCTGCGGCGACGGATTCAGCGGCTCGCTGGTAAGCGAGCACCCGGTAGTGATCCTCACCCTTTATCTCCATAAGCGTGACGATGGTCTCCAGTGCACGGGCTATGTCGCCGTTCTGCGGCTTCAAGCGTCTCCTTCCAGTCTACGACAACCGTTGGAGATTATACGTGCCGGGGACTACCATTATGTGCCGCTTAACCGACGAAGCCGTTGTCTTTGAGCCATTTCTCAGCGACGTTCGCCGGGGTCTTACCCTCGATGTCTACTTGTGAGTTGAGCTTTAGCAACTCTTTGGTGGTTAGTTTCTTGGAGATTTCGGCGAAGAGCTCTTTGAGCTTGGGGTAATCACTGAGGGTCTTTTTGCTCATGATGACGGTCGGGTTGTAGACGGCGAAGAAGTCTTTGTCGTCTTCCAGGAGCTTTAGGTTCTCTTCTTCTATTAGTCCGTTGGTGGTGAAGACGATGCCGAAGTTGCAGCGTTCGCCCTTCGCTATGTTCTCGTAGACGGAGTCGAGGGACACTACTATTTGGCTGTCTTCAGGGTACTCGAAGTTGTAGGCTTCTTCGAGGCCCGGTAGACCGTCGGAGCGGCTACTGAAATCGTCCTCGTCTCCGTAGCAGAGTTTGGCTTTGTCCGGACTTTTCTCCGCTAGTTTCGCGAGGTCGGAGATATTGCTTACTCCGGTTTCGTCCAGGGTTTTCTGGCTCGCGGCGACAGCGTAAGTGTTGTTTCCGGGCGCGGGATCCAACCATTCTATGTCGTTCTCTTTTAGGTCTTGTTTGGCGACGGATTTGTATAGTTTCTGGGGCTCGGAGATCGAATCAGCGTTCGAGAGGTGGACGAGCCAAGCCGTTCCGGTGTACTCCCAGTACAGGTCTATGTCTTTGTCGACGAGTGCTTGGCGCACCTCTTCGTTACCGCCGAGGCTGATCCTGTCGGTCACATCCGCCCCTGCGGCTTCGAGCGACTGAACCGCGATCTCCCCAAGTATCCGCTGCTCGGTAAAGTTTTTGGAACCCACCGTGAAGCTCGCGGATGCCTGCGGTCCGCTGAGGCTGAATTCTTCCGAGATGCTGCCGCCGCTACCACTACCCGGAGACCCTTGATTGCCGCAACCCGCGGCCAGCGTCAGAACGAGGACTATCGCGGCTACCGACGATGCTGCCTTACGAATGTTCCGACTCACTTGTTGTGGCTCGGCGCTGGCTTGCCCAATGAGCCTCCGACGACGCTGCCGCCGCGTTGCGCCGCGGGTTCCCGGACTTCCTCGCGCAGGGATTTGAAGAGCGAGAAGCAGATGCCAAACATCACTACGGTGAACGGGACCGCAGCCGTAATGGTCGCTGTTTGCAGAGCGGACAGGCCTCCCGTTAACAGCAGGATACCCGCGAAAGAGGAGATCACGACACCCCAGGTCAGCTTGACCGGGACCGCCGGGTTTACCGCGCCGTCGGTCGACATGCTGCTCAGGACGAAAGTCGCCGAGTCGGCGGAGGTCACGAAGAAGATGCTGACCAGGATGATCGCGAGTATGGATGTCACGCCTCCGAGCGGAAACGCCGTCAGGGTATCGAAGAGAGACTTGGGCAAGTCCGTGGCGGCCGTTTCGGCGATCTTGCCTCCCTGGTAGAGATCCAGATAAATGGCCGAGCCACCGAAGACGGTGAACCACAGGAAACTAAAGATCACCGGCGCGAACAACACACCGAAGATGAACTCCCGGATCGTGCGTCCCCGTGAGATGCGGGCGATGAATGTTCCCACGAATGGAGCCCAGGAGACCCACCAAGCCCAGTAGAACAACGTCCAACTCTGGGCCCATTTGCTGTCCGTGAAGGCGCCCGCCTGGAAGCTCATCCTCGGCAACGCACCCAAATACTGACCGATGGATTGCGTAAACGTGTTGAGCAAGAAGACCGTCGGCCCAGCGAAGAGCACGAAAAACAGAAGAGCCACGGCGATCACCATGTTTATGAGGCTGAGATAAAGAATACCTTTACCGATACCGGTGGAAGCGGAGATCATGAACGCCACCGTCAGAACCGCGATTATGGCGATCTGAACGGTAGTGCTGCTCGGAATATCGAACACGTAGTTCAACCCGCCGTTTAGCTGCACGGCTCCCAAGCCAAGCGCGGTAGCAACTCCAAAAAGCACCGCGAAGATAGCAAGAATATCCACGGTTTTTCCTGCCGCGCCATCGACTTTATCCCCAAGTATGGGACGCAGCGTCGCGCTGATGAGATTGCCGCTACCCTTGCGGAAATTGAAGTACGCTATAGCCATCGCCACCACGGCATAGACTGCCCACGGGTGCAACCCCCAGTGAAAGAATGTGTACTGCATGCTGATCTCAGCGGCATCCGTCGTCGCGGCTTTGGCCTCTCCATAAGGCGGCGTGCCGAAGTGCGAAGCGGGCTCCGCAACGCCCCAGAAAAGGAAGCTAAGCCCAACGCCAGCAGCGAACAACATCGAGAGCCATCCAGCGGTGCTGAACTCCGGCTCATCCTCGTCCTTGCCTAGCTTGATCCTGCCATAACGGCTAAACGCCAGATAGACCACAAAAACCAAAAACCCCGAGACCGCCAACAGATAGACCCAACCGAAGGTCGAGATCACATAGTTCAAAACAGCCGTAAACGTGTTCGAAAGGTTTTCCTGAAAGAGAACGCCCCACAAAACGAACAGAATCGACAACACTACCGAAATGTAGAAAACCGGGCCTATCTGAGATCTAAAATTCTGCAACATCCAAAATCCCCTCCCCGAATACCTAGTCTTGGCTGATCAAGTATCTACTGTAACAAGTCCGATGCCGAGAAACACTCACGGCGAGCACCGCAAACAGTCAACTCCGACCCATTAACGACCCGGCATCCCGCGAAGCATGTGCTGCCTAGTTCTTAGCTTCTAGCTACCATACCCCAACCAGGTCTTTATAAAAGCGATACTTTTAAAGATTTGTTTAAGTTTTGTTAAGAAAAATGCAGGAGGCTGCATGAGACATCCAGGAAGCGGAGTCTGGGTGCGATAGTAGGAAGACTCTTATAAACTCGCGGCAGATACATCTGGATTTCGGAGTCCTGTAGATTTTCCGTCCGGTATCGCGTGGGTGGGGAGAGGAGAGAGTTTTGGAGATGTTACCCGAGAAGATATTGCTGGCGGCGGATGGCTCCGAGGATTCGAAGCTGGCCTTGCGGATGGCTACGAGCATGGCGGGTGGTCTAGGGTCAGAATTGCACGTTGTTTATGTGGCTATCGTATCGCCGTGGGTTTTGGGAGGTAAGCTGTCGGACACTGAGTATGATCGGCTCAGGCGGGAGCAGCAGGGGTTTTTGGATAGTTTGGTTGAGGAGATCAAAGGTATGGGCGGCGAGCTTGCGGGGTCTCATTTCCGGGTTGGGAAGCGGGCGGACGATGAGATCATTCAGCTAAGCGAAGAGTTGGATGTGGACTTGATCGTGGTGGGTAGCAAGGGCCAGAGCACCATAGCGCGAGCCCTGATGGGCAGCGACTCGGAGAGCATCGTCCGACATTCTCGCCATCCGGTACTTGTAGTGCGTGACGGCTGAGTATTTCAGAACCAGCGGTCGTGTTAGCACGTTAGAATCATCGGCATGTTCGCATCTCTATGGGAAAACGGTCGGAAGAATTCGAGGAAGCTGCTGGATGGAATCTCGCGCAGACTCGGACTAACCGTGACGGTTGGACTCGTGGCAGGACTCGCGGCCTCGGTCGGCGTGATCGTGTTGTTCGCCAAGATCACCGAAGACGTAATAGAGGGCGAGAGCCGCCGCTTCGACCGGACAGTCTTACTCTGGATAAACCGGACCTTCCCAGACTGGCTGGACGGCCCGATGCGGGCTATCACGGCTCTTGGTTACTATTGGGTGGTCATGCCGATGCTAGCCGTCGTAGTCACGATCTTCTATCTCAAGGGCTGGAAGCTTTCAGCGATACTACTATTCGTTTCGACGGCAGGCGGTGTGGTGCTTACGGCCGTGCTAAAAAGCGTCTTTCAGCGGGCGAGGCCGGAGCTGTTCGATTCGGGATACACGG
Source organism: Rubrobacteraceae bacterium (assembly GCA_041748475.1). Taxonomy (GTDB): domain Bacteria; phylum Actinomycetota; class Rubrobacteria; order Rubrobacterales; family Rubrobacteraceae; genus JACDDK01. Next base: position 6,493 of record JBGTDE010000391.1, read on the forward strand.
CATCGTTCTATTCCTTCCCGAGCGGCCACGCGACCGTCGCGGTCGGGTTTTACGGGATGCTCACGCTGATACTGGCCTACCATCTGCGGGGCTTCGCGCGTTGGACGGTAGCTTCCTTAGGAGTCGTGTTGGTACTTCTAATAGGATTCTCCAGGCTCTACCTGGGAGTTCACTATCCGACGGATGTGCTAGCGGGATTTCTAGCCGCGCCATTGTGGGTTATCGTGGTTGGGGCTGTGTATTTCCTGTGGATCTGGGTTCGTCGAGATCTCGCACTAAAAGCTCCGAGAGACACCTAACCGCCTCTTACGGAAAGCCTTATCATGAGGCACGGAGGCTTCCGATCCTACTAGATAGTGTACGATGGTTGAGTTGTGCGGCATCCTCGGTTTCGCAGAACATCCTATATCTGGAGATTTTGCTGAAGTCTGGAAGGATCGACAAAGGTGGGAATTCTTGCTCGGTGACATTGGAGGATGGGTCCAGGATGTTATCGGCTATTGGGGTACGTTTGGGCTGGTTTTCCTGCTCTTTCTGGAGAACGTATTCCCGCCTATTCCTTCCGAGTTGATCCTACCGCTCGCCGGTTTCCTGGTCTGGCGCGGGGAACTAGGCTGGGTCCCGGCTCTAGTCGGCTCCACTACGGGCTCCTTGCTAGGCGCCTATGTACTCTACGGACTTGGCCGATGGGGTGGACGCCCGCTGGTTCTACGCTTTGGTCGACTGCTGCGCGTGACCGAGCGCGACTTGGACCGGGCCGAGACCTGGTTCGACAGGTTCGGGAGCGTGGTAGTTCTCGTGGCCCGCATGTTGCCCGGCACTCGCAGCATAGTCTCCGTCCCCGCCGGAACCCTACAGATGCCGCTCGTGAGATTCACTATCCTGACCGTCGTCGGCTCCGCCATCTGGAATACGGTTTTGATCAGCACGGGATACCTCCTCGGAGAAAATTGGTCCGAAGTCGAGGGAACCGTGGGCCCTATCTCAAACGTGTTAGTCGTGATCATACTGATCGCGATAGCCGGACTGACGATCCATTGGCTCTACTCCAAAAAACACAAGAGCAAAGGCTAGGCCGACTAGCCAGTCAGCAAAAATCTGACAAGCTGAAGTGTCGAAAGGCTTACCAGATCAAACGTCTCAGAATGCCCCGACCAGGAAGAGGGTCGTTAGCATGACTGCTCCGCTGACAAAGAGGGTTATGGTGGTATAGCCGAGGATGTCTCGGACGCTCAGGCCCGCGATGGCGAGCAAGGGGATGGTCCAGAATGGTTGGATCATATTGGTCCACTGGTCTCCGTAGGCGATGCCCATGATGACGAGGGCGGGGCCCGTGCCGAGTTGTTCGGCGGCTTGCAAAAATACTGGTCCCTGAACAGCGAACTGTCCGCCACCCGACGTAATAAACATATTCACGATGCCGCCCGAGATCATGGCCCACATCGTGAGTGTTCCGGGTGTCGATATCTGAACGAAAACTTCGACGAGACCCGTCGTTGTCATTATGCCAAGTATCCCGGCGTAGAGCGGATACTGCAACAGCACGTTGCCGACCGTGCGGCGCGCCTCGGTTATGAGTGCGATAAGCTCCCGAGGCGAGCCGACCAGAAGGAATATCGCCGCCAGAAAACTCCAATTCACAATGTCCAACGTAAGCGCGAAGCCCTCTTGAGCGAAGTAGACGACCAGGTAAACTACCAACGACGCGCCGAGCGCAAGCGTGAGCAACCGAGCGCCATCCGCCCGATCTGCCGGTGAAGGCACATTGTCCGCGGCTCCTCCGTTAGTCTGTGGGACATCATCCGTCGCTTCGCCGTTGGAGGCGATATTTTCGTCCGGGTTCTTGTCCGCTAGTTCCACTATCGGGTCGTCGCCTCTGGGACGCAGCAGGATCATCGTTCCGGTAACGGCGATCAGAGTGACGATTATCGCCGCTATGTTCCACAGAGCGAAGGTGGTCTGGGTGACCGGCACCGGCCCGAACTCCAGGTCTTCGAGGAAGCTGCCGGGCGTGGCGGCGGCAAGCGGTCCAGAGCCCGAGTATCCCATGTGCCAGACTACGTACCCCGAATAAGCGCACGCGACGAGCAGCGGGAAGTGAATGCGAATGCCACGCTCCCGTGCTACCCGCGCTACCTCGACCGCCACGATGCCACCGACGATGAGGCCCAACGCCCACGAGATGAGCGAGGCGAGACCGGCGATCACTGTGACGAAGCCGTAGGCCATCGCGGGCGTGCGCGGGAAGCGAGCGATGCTGTTTAGCATCCTGTGGACGGGCCGCGTATGAGCCAGCGTATACCCGAGCAGGAGGACTATGGCGATCTGGGCTATGAACTCCAGAAGCCCCGAGAGACCGTCGCCCCAGCCCCGCACGATCTCCAACGGCCCCGCGTCCGTGAGCCCGAGAGCCATCAACGCCACCACGAAGGTCAGCCCGATCGCGAATACCAAAGCATCCGGCATCCAGCGCTCCACGACGCTCACCAGAGGACGTGCTACGGCTCTTAACATCTCGCCGGTAGACCCCGCAGCATTGCCCACCCCCGAACGGTTATGTATGCTAGCCAAGCCACCCGGAGGAGATTCATCATGGACCACGAAAAAACGACGCCAAAAGCCGGAAACGAATATCCGACCGCCACGGAACTCGCCCGAAGCATCCGCGAATGCCATGCTTCCGCTGTCGAGGTGATGGAGCGCCATCTGAAGCGTATAGAGGAGTGTAATCCTCGGATAAACGCCATCGTCACCCTGTTACCGGAACAAGCGATGGAGAGGGCTCGCGCCGCTGACGAAAGACTCAGTCGGGGGGAGGAAGTAGGGCCGCTGCATGGACTTCCGGTCGCACACAAGGATCTCGTACCGACCAAAAGCGTGCGTACCACCTACGGCTCGTCCGTCTACAAGGACCACGTCCCGGATGCTGACGCTCTGATCGTGGAGCGCCTACGTAACGCCGGGGCGATCATGGTCGGCAAGACAAATACCCCGGAGTTTGGGGCTGGTTCCCAGACTTTCAACAAAGTTTTTGGCGCGACGGTGAATCCCTACGACGCCACAAAGACCTGTGGCGGTTCGAGTGGGGGAGCCGCCGCCGCGCTGGCCTGTGGGATGCTACCTATCGCCGACGGTAGCGATGTCGGGGGCTCTCTACGAAACCCGGCATCTTTCTGCAACGTCGTGGGTATGCGTCCCTCCGTTGGGCGGGTTCCCTCGTGGCCAGGTTTGGCTGCCTGGTTCCCGCTCGCTACCGAGGGACCGATGGCAAGAACCGTGGATGATGTCGCACTCATGCTCTCTGCGATGGCCGGTCCCGATCCACGCTCGCCAGTCGCGCTACCCGAGACCGGCGCGGTCTTTGCGGCCCCGCGGGACCGAGATTTCTCCGGGGTGCGTGTTGCCTGGAGCCCGGACCTCGGAGGCATTCCAGTAGATTCGCAGGTGAGTGCTGTTATCGAAAAGGCGTTGCCGATCTTCGAGGATCTTGGTTGCGAGATGGAGGTTGCAGAGCCGGACTTCTCGGGGGCGGATGAGATCTTCACGACCTGGCGAGCCTGGTACTACGAACTGAACTACGGCAACCTCCTGAAAGACCACCGCGACAAGTTAAAGGACACGGTCGTCTGGAACATTGAGGCAGGCCAGAGACTTACGGGTCCGCAGCTCGGGAGGGCCGAGAAGCAAAGAACGGAGTTGTATCACCGCGTCCGGGAGTTCATGGAGGTGTATGAGTTCTTGATCCTACCGGTAGTCCAAGTGCCGCCGTTCGACGTGGACCAGCCATACGTAACCGAGATAAACGGCATCGAGATGTCCAACTACATTGAGTGGATGAAATCCTGTTACTACATCACGGTGACGGGCCTACCGGCGATCTCCGTCCCTTGCGGCTTTACGCCGGAGGGATTGCCTATCGGGTTGCAGATAGTGGGCCGCTACCGAGACGACCTCGGCGTACTCCAACTCGCCCGCGCCTTCGAGCAAGCCACACGCTTCGGCCAGCGGCGTCCGACAGTGGTTTGAAGAAACTACCTCGATGACCAATGCGAGCTCGTGCGGGTGACTCGGGAGGCTAGAATTTCTGTGGCAGAGGCAACTGTTATCTTTAGAGGATAAAGTTCTTTGGAAGGGGAGGTTTGTTTTGAGTGGTCCATTTTTTGGTGCGCTGGATGACGAACGACCGGAGATCTCACCGGAGGCGTTTATCGCGCCCGCGTCGGTCGTGGTCGGGCGTGTCCGTATCGGGGCTCGTTCGAGTGTCTGGTACGGGAGTGTTCTGCGGGGCGACGATGCGGAAATCGTCGTGGGTGAGGACTCAAATATCCAGGATCTCTCGCTGCTTCACGCGGACCCTGGGTTTCCGGCGGCCGTTGGTGACCGGGTGACGGTCGGGCATCGGGCTATTGTGCATGGGGCGACGGTCGAGGACGACGTGCTGGTCGGGATGGGTGCGATCCTCTTGAATGGCGCGGTCATCGGCTCCGGGTCGGTGGTCGCGGCGGGGGCGGTGGTGACACCGGGGACCGAAGTTCCGCCGGGCTCGCTGGTCGCTGGTATTCCGGGGAAGGTTGTGCGCGAGGTGCGGGATGGAGACCGGGCCATGATCCAACACGGTGCAGAGAGCTATGTGAAGAAATCAAACCTCCATCGCTCCGTGGAGCTACTCGACCTCGAGGACGTAACCCGGTAGCCAAGAAGATGCCCGGACCACTCTTCTGACGAGTATACTGCCGGGCGGTAGTTGCTTCGACCGAATGGAGTTTAGGGACTTGGAGTTATGGGAGTTGATCGCGTTCTCCGTGGTCGGTATTGCGGGGGGTGTTCTATCCGGGCTTGTTGGGGTCGGCGGGGGCATCATCTTCGTACCGGCCCTGGTCTATCTGGCTGGGTGGAACATCGAGGAAGCGGTGGCCGCCAGCCTGGGGATCATCGTCTTCAGCTCTATATCTGGTGTGATCCGGAGTTCCTACAGCAACGATCCCGTAGACTGGAAGAGCGCGGGACTTCTCTCCATAACCGGTGCTCCCTCAGCCCTTCTGGGTGTCGCTATCCACCAAGCCGTATCAGAGGAAGTCGTGCAGGTGAGCTTCTCGATCCTACTTCTAGTGCTGGCCTTGCCAACGGCCAGGGGACGCAAGGACGTGGATGGCGGAGGACGAACATTACCGCTGCCCGCCGTCCTCGCCTTCGGGGCCGCGGTCGGCACGCTCTCGGGATTGTTGGGTGTTGGGGGAGGAGTGGTCATGGTTCCGTTGCTGGTGCTCGGGCTTGGCCTTGAGACCAAGCGGGCCGTATCGACGAGCCTGGCGGTCGTTATCCTGACGGGGCTGGTCGGTGTCTCGGGCTATCTCTACACGGGTTTCGACGAGCTATCCACGCTACCACCTCTGATCGTGGGAGCCGTCTTTGGTGCGCTGCTCGGAGTTCGTATCCGCGACTGGGTGCCGTCTAACGCTCTGAGAGTCGGTTTCGCCGTCCTGATGCTTTTCATCGCCTTGAGAGGACTGTTCGAGGTCTTCTCCTCGTAGTGTTCAAACGTTCCCACGCTATAACGCCGATAGTGCGCTATCCTTACCGTTCATGAGCGAGAAACACCCCTTCGAGGAACAATTCCAGACGAGCAAGCCACAGAGCCGCCGAGAGTGGCGCGACAGCCAGCAGAAGGCACCCTCCAAAGGTGGCGGCATCGTGGAGTTTGCCGTCATATTGGCGATCTCCTTCGCCCTGGTATTCCTGGTGATCCGCCCATTCGTCGTGGAGGCGTTCTTTATCCCGTCCGAGAGCATGGTTCACACCCTGGAAGTCGGGGACCGCGTCCTGACAAACAAATTCATCTACCGATTCACCGAACCCGACCGGGGCGACATACTCGTCTTCAAAAGCGTCGATGGCTCTGGCGACCTGAAGGATCGCAAAGACCTGATCAAGCGCGTAGTCGGCGTCCCAGGCGATACTATCCAGGTGAAACGCGGCAAGCTGTTCGTAAACGGAGAAGTCCAGAAAGAACCCTACGTCAACGAGGAAACCGCGAATTTTCAGGCTCCCTACGGTCCGAAGAAAGTGCCTAAAGGTCACGTCTTCATGATGGGCGATAATCGGGGCAACTCGTCCGACTCGCGTGTTTTTGGTCCCTTGCCGAAAGAGAATATCGAGGGACAGGCTTTCTTGCGTTTCTGGCCGTTGAATCGTTTCGGCGGTCTCTAACGTATAAGACAGCCAGTGAACGAAGAACAGACACCCCGGCGTAAATTTTTGGGCAGTTGGCTGGAATTTCCGGTCATACTGCTGGTCTCGTTCGGACTGGTCTTCGGTTTCGTACGTCCGGTGGTCGCCGAGCCATTCAGGATACCGTCGGGCAGCATGATCCCAACTCTGCAAATAGGAGACCGGGTGTTGGCGAACAAACTCGCCTACGACCTCTCCGATATCGAACGTGGAGACATCATAATCTTCCGAAGTCCCATGGACGGTAAGACCCTGATAAAACGGGCCGTTGGATTACCGGGAGACACTTTGGAGATTCGTGGCGGAAATCTTTACCTCAACGGTGAGTTGCAGGACGAGTCTTATCTCCAATCCGATGCTCGAACCTCGCAACCATTTGGGCCGGTGACCGTTCCCAAAGGACACTTCTTCGCGATGGGCGACAATCGGGAAAATTCCACCGATTCCAGAGTCTACGGTCCCGTGTCAGGAGAAAACGTGATCGGGGAGGCCAAAGTCCGGTTCTGGCCCCCGGACAGGATCGGTCTTCCCTAATACTGCTTATCCTACTCGGGGTGGGCCTTGCCGGATTCGGGCGAGGAGATCTTCCGGCTCATTTGGCGGTGTCCACGGGGATTCGATCCACCACGTAGCACCCGCCTCCGAGAAGGGCCTCACCATAGTCGCCGCACTCTCCAAATCTTCGCCCGACGTCTCGCCATCCACCACAATATCGAAAGGCGCATCCGGCGGGCGATTCTCTTCCGCATACGCTCTCATAGCTTGAATGTCGTCTGGAGTGACTTCTCCGCGGGTGGTGTAGGCTAACAGCCCGTCATAGCGTAGGGCGCGTTTCATGGACTTCTTGCTCGGCCACGCGGCTACCGGCCAGATCGGGACACCCGGACGCTGCACCGTCGGGGGCAGGAAGGTCATCTTTCCCATTTGGTAGTGTTCGCCCTCGTAGCTAAATGGCTCACCACGCCACAGACCGGTCATGATCTCCAAGCTCTCGTCGAGTAGATTCGCCCGTACCTTCTTCTCCATAGTCTCGCCGACTTTGGAGAAGCCTCCATCATCCGCAGCTCCGAGGCCGACCGGCAAGACGAGACGACCGCCGGAGAGGTGATCCAGGGTCATCGTTTCGCGGGCGAGCTTCCAGGGCCGCCTGCGAGACGGGGGCGTAATAATGGCTCCGAGCCGGACCCGCTCCGTAGTCATAGCCATCGCCGCCATCACCACCCACGGGTCGTAGGTCTCGAAATCCCCGACGCAGATGCCATCCCAGTAGAAGACACCGTCCCAACCTGCCGCCTCCGCCTCATGGGCAAGGTCCGCGGCTGTGCGAGGTTCCCCTTTAGTAACGATAAAACCATAGTTCATTCTAGATACCCACCCCCTGATAACTCGGAGCTTCTCTGAGCACTCTAATAATACTCGGAGGTCGAGCCACTAAAACCGGCGGAATCGGAGCAGTTTACCTGCCGTAAGTTTCGGTGAGTCCCCGTAATCTCTCCGCGAGTTCCTGAGTGAAGGATTCTTTCTCCACGCGCCAGCTCCAGTTGCCGGAGTCTGTGCCAGGCGTGTTCATCCGGGTCTCTGTGTCTAGCTCCAAAACGTCCTGCATCGGGACGACGGCTCGCCGGGCGGTCGAGGAGTACGCTAGCCGGATGAAGTCCCAGGCCGAAATGAACTCTTTGCCGAGGTAGCGCCGGGCGAAGGCCCGTTCTTCACTGTTCGCGGCGGTCCACCAGCCGTTCGTGGTGTCGTTGTCGTGGGTGCCGGTGTAGGCCACCCAGTTTTCGCTGGTAAAGTTGTGCGTTAGATGCGCGTTTTCCGGGCCGGAGAATGCGAACTGTAGGACTTTCATGCCGGGTAGGTTCAGGGAGTCTCGCAGAGCCTCGACTTCGGGGGTGATGTCCCCGAGGTCTTCAGCGATTATCGGCAGCTCTTCGAGGGACTTCCGCAGTGCGTCGAAGAGTCCTTTGCCCGGTCCCTTGACCCAGCGACCGTTCTTCGCGGTTTTCTCGTCCGCAGGTATCTCCCAGTATGCTTCAAAGCCCCGGAAGTGGTCCAGGCGTACCGTGTCGAACAGGGAGAATGCCATTCGCATCCGGTCGGTCCACCAGGCGTAGCCATCCTTGGACATTCGATCCCAGCGATAGAGAGGATTTCCCCAGTGTTGGCCGGTCTCTGAGAAATAATCCGGCGGAACACCAGCGACTACGGTTGGGTCGCCCGCGTCATCTAGATAGAACAATTCTTGGTTGGCCCACACGTCCGCAGAGTCGTGGGCCAGGAAGATCGGGGCATCACCCATGATCTCGACTCCCCTGGACCGGGCCGCCGACCGAATTTCCTCCCAATCCCGAAAGAACCGGAACTGCACAAACTCATGATACGAAACTTCCTCACGCAGACTCTCCCGCGCCCGATCCAGAGCGCCGGACTCCCTCTTTAAGAGGCCGCCGTCCCACAGGTTCCAGGGGACCGTGCCGTATTCGTTCTTGAGCGCGGCGAACAATGACCAGTCCCCGAGCCAGCCCTCGTGTTCGTCGCGAAACTCCCGGAACGCTTTACCGGGCTCGAAACGTCCGAACGCCTCGCGTAGAAGTTTCTCCTTGCGAGCGACCGCCGCCGGATAATCCACCGGCCCGGGTGGGATCCATTCCACGGAATCGGAGGCCAATAGATTATCCTCGATCAAACGTTCGGTGCTTATTAGCAGCGGGTTCCCCGCGAACGCCGAGCCAGCCGAGTACGGGGAGCCGGTCTTGTCCGTCGGCCCGAGCGGGAGGACTTGCCAGATCCCTTGCCCAGATTCCTCCAGAAAATCCAGAAACTCCAACGCTTCCGGCCCTAGCTCCCCGACACCGTGCGGTCCTGGCAGCGAGGTTGGATGCAGCAGAATTCCAGCGGCCCGTTTTGTCTCTTCGTCGAGTTTCACGCGCCGGATTCTAGCGGTTTACGAGTCTCGTGACAGGTCTTCGATGAAAAGTTCCCGTCCTGACGTCTTTATCCAGTAAGAAAGACCCTGGCAAGACGCGAGATCTGCTCGGACGGAGCTTCAGGAGATCAACTCACTACCTGCTCGGCTAGATGAGCCGGATTGAAATACGCATAGAAGCGACTCACTTTGTCGCCGTCGATCTCCAGTATGCTCACGCCATCGTAGGAGACGGAGTCGCCATTTGATGTGCCGGTCGTCGTCCATTCGAGGGCAGCGTGGCCGGAGTCGTCGGCAAAGACGTTGTGAAATTCGCTCTTCATCTCGCCAAAGGTGGCCCGGTAGCTCGTCCAGAACTCGCGCAATCCGTCGTGACCGGAGAAGTTCTTTGGGACAGAGACATTGCCGATCTCGCAGTTTTCCGTGTGGATGTCGGCGAGGGCTTCCACGTCCTCATCCTCCTCCAGCTTCCACAGAGCCTGTATAAACTTATCCGCTACTTCTTTCGACACGGAACCACCTCTCGACTACGAATTACGCTACCGGGCGAGAGTATCTTCCACCTCTCGCCCGAGGGTTGTAACTCCGCACTCAGGAGGTTAGACCAGCCGGATGGCTAGGACTGAGGGGTCTCTTCGATCTCGATCCGCTCGACCGTCTCGCCGGGCTCGCGGGCGCGTTGCGGGTCTCGCTCCGGAACGGCGTTTACCGTCTCCATACCCTCCACGACCTCGCCAAAGATAGCGTGCCGACCATCCAGCCACGGCGTAGCTACGTGAGTGATAAAGAACTGTGAGCCACCCGTGTTCGGACCAGCGTTCGCCATCGAGAGAATGCCGGGGCGATCATGCTTCAAGTCCTCGTGAAACTCGTCCGCTATACGATACCCCGGTCCGCCCGTGCCAGTCCCCGTCGGGTCTCCAGCCTGTACCATAAAGTCTTTTATGACGCGATGAAACGTCGTCCCATCAAAGTATCCATCCCGTGCCAGAAACACGAAGTTGTTAACCGTCTCCGGCGCCTCCTCCGCGAAAAGCCGCACCTTCACCACGCCCTGTCCAGTAACCAGGTTAGCGAAATACTCGTAGCCTGGCTTCAACGCCATCTCCGGCGGTTGGTCGTAAGTCTTCTGAGCCATGATGTCCTCTCTAAGCTTCCACAGCGTCGCACATGCTATCGCATC
>JBGTDE010000392.1:0-5849 GCA_041748475.1 Rubrobacteraceae bacterium
AGGTATCTGGCCCAGGCTTCCTCGATACGGCGGCGCCAAGAGGCGTCGTCGCGGAGTCGGGTGAGGGAGGCGTAGCTTGGGTGGCTCTCGTCGAGTTCTAGGGCTCGGCGGTAGGGGCGTCGGTCGGCGAGGCGTTTCGTAAGGCTGGCGGTGGAGCTACCGGGTTCGGCTCGATCCTGGACAAGCACGAAGGCTCCGGCGTCGTCGCGTTCGGCGAGAGCGAGGGGTTCGATGGCGCCGGATTGTATGGCATCCTGGCAGGCTCGGAGGAACATAACGGTCGGGGCTCGGAGGGCGTGGTGTCCGTAGACGTTGTAGTGCATCAAGTATCGAGAGAAGAAGAGGGACTGCATAGAGCCTGCGCCATCCTCATCGACCGCGAGAACCGCCCGATTGTCCTGGCCGACGATGCGGAGACGGTCTATTAGTGGCAACGCTTCCACTATTCCGAACGGAACTTTCGCGCCTTGCGCGTCGCGAGTTAAGGCGTCGAGGGAGGCAGCGTCCAGGGAGCCGTAGAGGATGTCCCGGATCAGGTGTTCCGTCGGAGTGAGGTTGCGTGGTAGCCGGGATGGGTCGTCGTCGCGGGAGACCAGTCGGAAGACATTATTAGGTTCGAGATCCCACTCCTCGCGCAATACCTCCGCGACTTCGGAATCCTCGATGACACCCCGACTCAGCTTCCCAACCGGGATCATCTCGGGCAACTCGATACTCTCGACAGCCGACGAATAAGGATAACGACCAGCATCAAGGAGCAGTGCCGCTGCCATCGCCCCTCGCATGTCCCGATCTTCGAGATAAGCCCCGGAGTCCACGATGCGTTTGAGCGTCAAGCGGGTTAGGTAGTAGACGCCGATGGCGTGCTCGAAGCGCGTATGGCGAGCCGAAGGGAACGAGTGCGAGACAAAGCCAAGTTTGCCCATGCCTTTCAGACGACCCATCGCCGACGTTTCTAGAAGGGTGCGCGAGGCACGATCTATCGGAACATCCCCCCAGACGTTGTCCCGGACCTTTCTCGCGGAACCTCCGAAAAACTCTCCTACTGTACTGCTCAACGTTTCTCCCAGTCTCGTAACTCGCAACATTAAACCAGAACTCAAGCCATTGTTGTAGCCGCACGCTGTCCTAAAACCCGCGCTCCGGTGTAATATGTTGCGGTCTAGACCGGAGGAGTAGCTATTCACGCTGAGGAAACACAGGTACTGCGAGGCGAAACCGTAATCCTTCGTCCACCCAACGAGGATGATGTCGAGGTCTCCTATAACTGGGACCGCGACCCGGAGCTAGCCGCCTGGAACGGACGAACCCCGCTCTCGGTCTCGCTCTCCGCCGCCCGCCGGGACTATCTGGCCCGCTGGAAAGAACCCGGTACGAAGACCTTTATGATCGACGCCGGAGAACCCATCGGCATGGCGACCCTCTACAATTTTCGCTCCGAAGGCTGCGAACTTGGCATCAAGATCGGGCCTAGAGACCTCCGTGGTCACGGATACGCCTCCGAAACCGTCAACCTATTGGTCGAATACGTCTTCGAGAATCTTGGGCTAAAGAGGATCCGCGGCTCAACCCTCGCCCATAACGTTCGTATGCAGCGAGTCTTCGAGAAATGCGGCTTCGTCGAAACCGGTGACGGCTCAATCATCAGCCGCTACGACAACAAACGCTACACCGAACTCTTCTACGAACGCCACCGCGACACCTGAGTAAAATAAGCCGCGATTCCTACCCTAGTCGTAAGCGTTTCGGTCCTCACCAGCTACAATAATATCCGTGAGGACGCAGCTACAGCTTAATATTCGCAGCCGGGGCGCGATGAGCGGTGTCCTGACGCTCGGAAGCCTGGACCCCGCCTTTGAGGGAGCTTCGCGGGTTGCGGGTGAGAAGGTCGTGCTTGACCTGCGACCGGTGGAGTTCGTGGAACCGGCTGGCATCTGTGGACTTGCCGCGCTACTGGAATATCTGGTGGCCCGGTGCGAGACTGTCGATCTCGCACTCGCTGGACGCGACGTACCGGCATACCTCGAACGCATGAACTTCTTTCGGCTCTTCGGCGAGCGAGTACGGACTAACACGGATGTCGCTTCTCTTGAGGAACGCCAGCGTCACAATCCCGGCACACTCCAGGAACTCATCAACTTCCACGAAGAAGAAGAGATACCGGGGATCATCGAGCGGATCTCGGAGATCCTGGAGAATCGTGGATACCGCCTGCGCGAAAGGGTCGCTATCTGCTCGGTCCTCTCGGAAGTCTGCGCGAACGCCGCCGAACACGGCGCGTCTTCTTTCGGCGCCTACGCCGCCGTGCAAGCTTACAACCACATTGTCAGCGGCCCTCGCCGCCGGGGTGAGGAAGTCCTCATAGCCATCGCCGACGGCGGTGTAGGAGTGCGCGAGACGCTCTCACGCAACGCCAAATACGCCGAAGACACCACCACCGACAACGACGCTCTGCGTCACGCACTCGCGATGGGTGTGTCCGGGACTGGCGAACTCGGACGGGGCGGCGGCCTGGCGCTGGTAGCCCAGATCTCCGGTCGCTCCCGTGGTTCACTCTCCCTTCGCTCGGGCGCGGGACGCATCACCGCCTACGAAGGACGCAAAAACTCTCGACACGTCCCCGAATTCCCCGGCACCTTCGTACGAGTCTCTCTGCCCCGAATACCCGCCGACAACGAAACATCCACCAAAAACCAACGAACCGAGGACAAATGAAACCACCACGAAAATACCCCTTGTTATCCTCGAAACTAGCGAGTACAATACCAGCATATGATTTCACTGACGACAGTGAGAATGAATTCGGTGGCTGAGGAACAGTCACGCGACGGTTCACATCGGGTAGTTGGGATCTCCTCGGGGGATTTCGGCGGGAAGCTGATGGTTACGCGTCGGACGGGCCGGGCGGTTCGGGAGGTTCTCGCTGAGGCGTTGGAGGAGTTGCCGAAAGGTGGCATCCTGTACGTGGATACGCGAGGTGTCGAGTTGATGGATTACTCGTTCGCGGATGAGGCGTTGGGAGTTCTGGTCTCGCGGGTCGCTGGCGGGGAGTATGGCGAGCGGCATCTCATCTTGGTCGAGGAGGACCGGGACTTGTTAGAAAACGTCGAGGCTTCGCTGTTGCAGCGGTCGCTGGCGATGGTTCGGATGGATGACATCGGCAGCGAGCCAGGGTTGGTCGGGAAGGTTCCAGACCATCTGGTCGATACGCTGTGGACCATCTACGAAGCAGGCTCCATAACAAACGCCGACCTAGCCAAGAAGCTCGGCCTCAACCACACGGCCTGCAACAACCGGGCGACCAGGCTCGCGAAACTCGGCTTGATCCGTCGAAAAGTAGAGACGGCCGCACCCGGTGGACGCCAGTACTCGTACGAGAGGATCGCGTAGTGTTCTATTTTGTCTTTAGTCTCACTCAATTCAGTGAAGATAGTTGTAGAGGTATGGCGTGGGTAGCGCCAAAGGAGGTTCGGTAATGCGGGAAGAGTACATGATCGAGCGCCAGGGCAAGAAGTTTGTGTTGTACGCGGGATTGCTTGACGAGGCTCACGAGCGGGGTTTGCGGAGCATCGAGACGGAGCTTTTGCAGGTGCCGACGGTCGAGAACGGTGAGGTCGCTATCGCTCGGGCGGTGGTTCGGACGGAGGACGGCAAGTATAGTGGAATTGGTGATGCGAGCCCGGAGAACGTAGGGCGGGCCATCGCTCCGCACCTCATTCGCATGGCCGAGACTCGGGCCAAGGCGCGGGCCTTGCGCGACGCTATCAACGTGGGCGTTACGGCTCTTGAAGAGCTTGGCGAGACCGCATACGAGGAGGAAGCTCCTCGGGCGGTGAAGGCTGAGAAGGGTGGAGAGTTGCCTGCTACGCGCAAGCAACTCAACTATCTGGAGGTACTTGTCTCTGATGTGGTCGAGGATGGGATCGGCAAGTTCGAGGAGATGGTTGGGAAGCCGGTAGGTAAGTTGTCACGGGAGGAGGCGAGCGAGTGGATCGGTCGTCTCTCTGGTAAGGCGGCGTAGTCGTGAGGATCTGGATGCCAGCTCTGGGCGGTGAGGTCACTTATCAGGAGGATCTCACCGCCTGCTGCGCACGTGTCGCCCGTTCATCGGACGAGAGCGCGTTCGAGTGTCCGTCCTGCGGGGCGATGTGGCAGGCGACCATGCCGGTTGAGGCCGAGTACGACGCATTTGTGGAGAGTTCGTCCGAGCAACAGGGGGCGGCGTAGCGTATGAGAGAGCAGTGGATCGACGTGTTTTTGGAGTGTTCGCCGAGCTACGAAGCTGTGTCGGAGCAGGAGGAAGTCTCCGAGGGTTCGGTGTCAAGCGAAGCGGGATTTTGGAGCGTTGAGCAGGCGGCGGAGAGTTTTCTAGGGGATCTGCGTAGCGGCCGTGTCGGAGAGGAGTACGGGATGAAGGAGCGGAGAGGTTCTTTGAGGCCGGATACTGCGGTGGCACCGGTAGGAGCGCCGGACGAGGAGCGTTATGTGACGGCGATACCGACTTGTTGTCTGCGGTCGTTGAAAGAAGAGGCGCTGGTAAGAGGCGTGGATCGGCGACGGCTATCGTTGGCGTGTGATTGTGGCCAGGAGTGGTGGATCACCTCGACCTTGGATGAGTTGGTAGCGCGGCGTTTCGTGACGCACGGTGGCCCGAGGGTTGGCGACGGTCACTCGGCGGCGTAGAGAAAATAGGATTTCAGGGAGGAGAACACAGCTTATGGCGCAGGACACGTTGACCCAGTATCTAGGACAGGTTCGAGAGGGGCGGTTGCTCGACGCTCGTGAGGAAGGACAGCTTTCGAGGCAGGCGCGGGCGGGAGATAGGATCTCGCGTCGCAGGCTCATCGAGTGCAACTTGCGGCTCGTCATCTCGATTGCCAAGAAGTATCGAGGGCGAGGCGTTTCGTTCGAAGATTTGATCCAGGAGGGCAATGCTGGGCTGATACGGGCGGTGGAGAAGTTTGATCCGGAGATGGGCAACAGGTTCTCGACGTATGCTACGTGGTGGATCCGGCAAGCCGTTTCACGGGCAATCGCGGATCACGCCCGGACAGTCCGACTCCCCGCTCACGTGGTCGACTCACTATTCCGCCTTCGCCGAGCCGAAAACCAACTAGCCCTGGAACTGGGCCGCGACGCCACAGAAGACGAACTCACGAAAAAACTGGAAGTCAAACCTGGCGAAGTACGGCGGCTGCGCGAAGTAAGTCAGCCTATAGCCAGCACGAATGCTCGGCTCGGCGGCGATGTCGACGGCTCGGAGATGGGCGAGTTGATCTCCGACGAGCGCACCTTCGAAGAATACGCGAGCGTCGAAGTCGGACCCTGGGAAGGCACGCTAAAGGAGGCTGTCCGGTCCCTCCCCGAACGCGAAGCCAAAGTACTCCAAATGCGTCACGGTCTCGGCGATGGACGGATACGCACCCTGCGCGAAGTCTCCGAGGCACTCGGCATAAGCCAGGAGCGGGCGCGGCAAGTGGAGATAAAGGCACTACGGACTATCCGAACCAGCCGCCACGCCAGCACTCTGCGCCGCGCACTCTCTGAGGCCGTGTAGCGTTCGACGAAATCAGTTAACCTTCGGTCGTCACACCCCAGAAAGGAACCCTTTGAAGACGACCGAAACCAACACCGAGCGCGTGGAGAGACTATTCGAGACCCTGGGCGGAGCCGTCCAGAATGGCTTCCCCACTGTACATTCGCCCGTGCAACACACTCCAAACGGCACCGCGTACCTCAAGTCGCCCGGTGTGGTGATGCTCTCCAAGCCGCAGGTGAACATAGCGGGCCTCGAAGGTTTTCTAGAAGGCTTTGATCCCGAGCTTCGTTTCCCCGAGTACGTCGACGAC
>JBGTDE010000393.1:0-3216 GCA_041748475.1 Rubrobacteraceae bacterium
TTTCCTGATCCACTGGCCGCTGCCAACTCGATACAACGGAGACTACGTATCCACCTGGAAGACTCTCGAAGAGTTTCAAGGCGATGGTCGGGCGAAATCCATCGGCGTGTCGAACTTTCAGGTAGAGCACCTGGAGAAACTCGCTTCCGAAACCGAGACCGTACCGACGGTCAACCAGATCGAGGTTCACCCGTACTTCGGTAACGAGGTGGTTCGCGAATACGGCCAGGACCACGACATCGCCACCGAGGCATGGTCCCCAATAGCCCAGGGCAAGGTTCTCGATGACGAAACCATCGCCCAGATAGCCGAGAAAGTTGGCAAGAAACCGGCGCAGGTCGTATTGCGGTGGCACATCCAGAACGGTAACATCGTGTTTCCGAAATCCGTCACGCCCTCGCGCATGCAGGACAACTTCGATCTCTTCGACTTCGAGCTGGAGTCCGGCGATATGCAGGAGATCTCCGCGCTCGACAACGGCCAAGACGGTCGCATCGGCCCCCACCCGGACAAGTTCGACTTCATCCCCGGCTAACGTCAGAGCCGAAAGCGTCGGCCAATTCGAGTGTGGCAGTCGGAGCCCCGGTGAGGATCCGGGGCTCTATTTACGTACCGAAACCCTCGTCGAGACAGCGTTCTACTACTTCGACAAGCCCGGAATTTCGCCGTTTCGGAAGGCATCCACGAAGAGATGGTGGTCGTTGCGGACTATTCTGGAGTAGCCGTGAGCGAAGGAGACCATCTCCTCTACGAACTCGTCGTCGTTGTCGATGGCGGCGGCGATTTCGTCTTCCGTCTGGAAGTCCACGATGCTTGGGTCGGAGTCCTGGTCGGCGACGCAATGGACTTTGGCCGTAGCTCGACCGAAGTAGACCAGCACGGGCGACATCTGCTCGGGCTCGGTTAGATCCGACCAGTCAAAGTCTTCGACGTAGGGCGACAGCTCGGAGACGACGAAGCCGATCCCGTCGATATCGGTGTAGCCAAGCCATGGGTCGGCGTGGGCCTGCAACGCTCGCTGGGAGAGTGCCGTCCGATGTCCATGGTGCTTGAAGCGTCGCTCGACGCGCTCGTCTTTCACAATGCGGCTGGGCGCTGCGACATTGCCCTGTTTCATGGACAACACCACGTCGTTCTCCAACGCCTGCGTGGGACCCTCGACCAGCACGTTGTAGGCGGGAAGCCCCGCCGAGCCTATGCCGAATCCCTTGCGACCCACGATGTCCTTCACTTCGTAGGTCAGGCTGCGGAAGCGTTTCGCGTCTGGGATAGTCTCCAGGTAGGACTTGAACGCGGTACTTACCTGCCTGTGCTCGGCTTCGTCCAGATCCCTGACTCCAGGGCCGCGCCGGAAACGGCGGTTATAGTCGCCGTCTATGAAGGTTGTGCGGTCCAGGAGGTCGATGCGAGTATTCAAGCGGGTTTCGAGTAGCGTGTCCCGGATCTCGCCATCCGTCGTCTCAAGGCGGAGCGAGAATTCGTGGTCGCGGTCGGAGTCGACGAAGTAGCGTACTTGCTCCAGGTAGGCTCTGACGTAGGTTTCGACCAGTCCTGCTATGTCCTCGTCGGAGATGGCTTTGGTCCATGCGAGCAGGGCGACGCTTGCGACCATGCGCTGAACATCCCAGGTGAAGTGGCCGAGGTAGGCTTCGTCGAAATCGTTGACATCGAAGACGAACACTCCGTCGCCATCCATGTAAGTACCGAAGTTCTCGGCGTGCAAGTCGCCCTGGATCCAAACCCGACTCGTGCGCTCGTTGGCCCGAGGATCCTTCCTTCGAGCCATGTCCGCGTAGAATAGACACGCGCTTCCTCGATAGAAAGCGAACGGACTCGCGGCCATCTTCCGAAACTTTTGACGGAACGCGTCTGGATCCGCACTCATCAACTCGGAGAAAGCGTCCATCAATACGTCCACGATCTCCGCCCGACGCTCGTCCGAAGACCCTTCTCCCTGTCCTAAATCCACCGTCTCAGACATACAGTTCCCTTCGCCTCTAGCTCGCCTGCGATCCACAACGACCGCGAAAGCAAACCCTAGCACGATGTCCATACGAAGGAGCTTTTTATTCCGGCGATTTTTCGAGCGTCTGGCGAGTCGTGGAGTAGAATCCGGCACTGTGGCTGATGGCAAGGACAAGAGTTCGGTGCTGACGGAGACATCGCTGGTCATGGCCGCCGTTTTCTGGGGAAGCAACTTCGCGGCTACCAAGTACGCGACCGATTCCATTCCGCCGCTGTTGCTTATAGCGATCCGTTTCGCGGTGGGTGGGATTTTGTTGTTCGCTATCCTGCGTTTCCTCTCCGCAGGCTCTGAGCTTGGAATGTACCAATATCTCATTGTCATCACTGGTGTCGCTTCAGGGATCTTATTCGTCGGCGAGAGCTTGGGGATCAACAAGCTCTTCGGCGGTGCCGTTGTTCTCGTTGTCATCTACCTGGCCCGCCGCCAATGACTTTCGGGTTCGAGTCAGCGGAAACCTTCCGCCCGCACCCCATGCTTCGTAACGGACACGCTCAGACGCTTGTGGGTTCGGCGTGGCCGCGGCGCTCGGGCGTTCGTGCGGCGGACGAGTCGCGGCTCTTCGAGGTCGAGCCCGGCGTGAGGATTCTGGCTCATTGCTGGTGGCACGAGGATCGAACCTCCCGTGGAACGCTCGTGCTGGTTCATGGGCTGGGTGGTTCCGCTGAGTCGCCGTATGTTCTTGGAGCCGCTCGTTTAGCGTTCGGGGCGGGTTTCAACGTCGTGAGGATCAACCAGCGCAACTGTGGTGGCACCGAGCATCTGACCCCGACTCTGTATCACAGTGGGATGTCCGGGGATGTCTCTTCCGTCGTGCGCGAGCTTGCGGATCGGGACGGCTTGGAACGCATCGTGGTAGGCGGTTTCTCGATGGGTGGAAACCTCGCGCTCAAGATGGCAGGGGAGTTTGGTGAGGATTCGCCGCCGGAGCTAGTCGGCGTGTGCGCGGTCTCTCCGGCCCTGGATCTCACCTCCACCGTCCAAGCTCTGGAGAAACCCTCCAACACCATCTACCAATCCCTCTTCGTCCGAGGCTTGAGAAACCTAGCCATACGCAAAGAGCAACTATACTCGGACCTGTACGACGTAACGGGCATCGAGAACCTCCGAACCGTCCGCGACTTCGATGAGACATACACCGCACCGCACGCCGGATTCGCCAGCGCCACCGACTACTACACCAAATGTAGCGC
>JBGTDE010000394.1:0-2203 GCA_041748475.1 Rubrobacteraceae bacterium
CGTCTTCCTTGCTCAAGGGTTTGAAGACGATGATCTCATCAACCCGGTTTAGGAACTCGGGACGGAAAGCGCTCTCCAAAGCTTCCCTCGCTCGGCGCTCAGTCTCCTTGAAGTCCACGCCATCGCCGGAGGTGAAACCGAACTGCTTGTTCGATACGAGGTGCTGGCTGCCTACGTTGGAGGTCATTATGATGACCGTATTCTCGAAGTTGACCGTCCTTCCTTGCGCATCGGTGAGACGTCCATCGTCGAGGACTTGCAGGAGCGTATTGAACACGTCCGGGTGGGCTTTCTCTATCTCATCGAAGAGCACCACGCTGTACGGGCGGCGACGGACGGCTTCGGTGAGCTGCCCAGCCTCCTCGTAACCGACGTAGCCCGGAGGCGCGCCGACGAGTCGAGAGACGGTGTGCTTCTCTTGATACTCGGACATGTCTATCCGGATCATGGCTTCCTGATCCCCGAACAGATAATCCGCGAGCGTCCGCGCAAGCTCGGTCTTACCTACACCCGTAGGACCGAGGAAGATGAAGCTGCCGACAGGCCGCTTGGGGTCTTTTATACCGGCCCGAGCCCGTCGGATGGCTTCGGCTACAGCATCTACCGCTGGTTCTTGGCCGATGACCCGCTCGTGCAACACGGCTTCGAGGTTGAGAAGCCTCTCGGCCTCTTCCTGGACGATGCTGGTTGCGGGTACGCCGGTCCATTCTTCGAGTATTCGAGCTATGTCCTGACGGCAAACCTCGGGAGCGTCGGTCTCGCGGCGACCGGCCCAGCCTTCGTGTTCCTGCTGAAGCTCGGCTCTTAGTTGCTCCTGGCGCTGCTTGAGATCCGCTGCTGTCTCGTAGTCCTCGGCCCGCACGGCATCGTCCTTCTCGCGTTCGAGGTTGGCGATCTCCTCTTCGATGCGCTTTACGTCGACCGGCGTTACGGCGGCGCGTAGACGCACTTCGGCGGCGGCTTCATCGAGCAAGTCTATGGCCTTGTCCGGCAAGAAGCGATCGGTAATGTAGCGGTCGCCGAGTTGCGCGGCGGCGGTTATGGCCTCGTCGGACACCCGGACGCGATGGTGCGCCTCGTACCGGTCGCGCAGGCCGAACAGGATCCGGGTGGTCTCCTCAACCGTCGGCTCGTCCACCAGAACAGGCTGGAAACGACGTTCGAGAGCGGGATCTTTCTCGACGTGCTTACGGTACTCGTCAAGGGTGGTCGCACCGACTACCTGTAGCTCGCCTCGGGCGAGCGCGGGCTTGAGCATGTTTGAAGCGTTGACCGCGCCGTCCGCGCCACCAGCGCCTACGAGCGTGTGAAGCTCGTCTATGAACAGGACGATGTTCTTCTCCTCTTGCTGGAGCTCTTTGATCAGCTGCTGCATCCGCTCCTCGAAATCTCCCCGGAAACGAGTGCCAGCGACGAGCCCGCCCACGTCCAGCGCCATGACGCGCTTGCCTCGCAAGGACTCTGGAATGTCCTCGGAGACGATACGTTGAGCCAATCCCTCGGCCACAGCGGTCTTGCCAACGCCCGCTTCACCGATGAGGACCGGGTTGTTTTTGGTGCGGCGGGAGAGGATGCGGACTACACGCGCTATCTCCTCGGCGCGACCAATAACCGGGTCAAGCTCGCCGTTTCGGGCCATCTCGGTTAGGTCTCGGCTTACCTGATCCAGGGTCGGCGTACTACTAGGCGGACCTTCCTGCCCACCACCCATACCAGGTCCACCGGCTGCCCCTGGCGCACCGGCACCAGGGTTCATCTGCGCTCCACGCTGTTGCATGAGACGCAGGATCTCGCGCCGCAGTGACTCTCCATCCGCTCCGCCATGCTGCTGCAATATCCGGTAGGCGTTCCCGTCACCCTCGCTGAGCAACCCGAGCAGTAGATGCTCGCTGCCGACCTGTCCGGCCCCCATCTGTCGCGCCGAAGTGAAGGCGAGTTGTAAAGCCCGCTTCGCGCTCGGGGTGAAAGTGTAGACCTCTTCGCCGGGATCTCCCCGGAACTCGCTGAACCGCGCCCGCATACCGTCCACGTCCGCTCCGGCCCGGCCAAGAGCCTCGGTCGCCACGTTCTCGCCGGTCACGATGCCCGCAAGCAGGTGGTCCGTGCCAATAGCTGCCGTCCGGGTCGTTCCGGCGGAAGCCTCGCGAGCACGCATCACGGCCTGCTGCGCCTCCTGGCTCAGAGCCTCGAACATGCTCCCCGG
>JBGTDE010000395.1:0-3788 GCA_041748475.1 Rubrobacteraceae bacterium
GCAGCTCGTGCAAGGTGTCGATACCGACCCGTACCTAGCAGTGGTTTCAGCCAAAATACTGGATCTCGCACACGCCCTAGACGTGCGAGTCGTCGCCGAAGGCGTGGAGACGGAAGCCCAATACCACTGGCTCTTGGCCCACGGCGCGGACTACCTTCAGGGCTACTACTTCGCCCGACCCGGCTCACCTCCACCCATGCCCCGCCGCGCCTACACCACATAAAGCAACGTTTGGCATCTTGGAACGCCAGGTTATCTAACTAAAATATTCTACGGGTCAATCGAATTGAAACTATCGGCATCCGCCTCAGCTTCTACTTTCATGTTTACTTCCCGCGCTCCAGCTTCTAGCGCCGCTTCGAGGACTTTGCCCACGGCTTCCAGCACTTCTACGCGGCCACCGGCCAGCATCAGGGCTTCGGGACCGGCATCCCGCGCCAGACCAGTCTCTCCGGCGGATCTCTTAGCCGCGTCGAACGCTTCGTTCTTATCTTCCGGCGACCTGACGGTTAGCTCGGCGGTGACCTCCGCTCGTTCGTATCCAGGCACTATTGCTCCAGTCTTTTGTCGAGGCGACCAATATCAGCGTATCCTGCGCTACCGGGTTGCGGTGGTTCGTTTGGTGGATGCTCTGTCAGTCCGACTAGCTGTTCGGGTCTTACCGGGACGCGTCGCAGTTCGCGCCCCGTCGCGTCGCGCAGGGCGGCTACTATTGCGGGGGTGGAGGAGATGGTCGGTGGTTCACCGACACCTTTCAGGCCGTATGGGGCATCCGGGTCCGCTAGTTCCAGGAACTCCATCTTGACCGAGGGCATGTCCAGGATCGTTGGCAGGAGGTAGTCGGTGAAAGAAGCGTTCTGAACTTTGCCTTCTTTCACCTGGATCTCCTCCATCAACGCCAATCCCAATCCTTGCGCTACGCCGCCTTCGACCTGACCCTCCAACGCTTGCGGGTTCATGATCTTCCCGACATCCTGAGCCGTAGCGACCTCCACCACCCGCACCAGCCCAAGCTCCACATCCACCTCGACCACCGCCCGATGCGCCGCGAACGCATACTGCAGATGCACGTCTCCCTGACCGTCCTCGTCCGGCGGATACGTCTCCTTGTGATGGAACTCTACGGTCTCGTCTATCTCGTCCGCCCCGACGACATCCTCCAAAACTGAGATCCTCTCACCACTTTCGGAGACGACGAAACCATTCTCGATAACGAGATCCCCCACATCGCCAAGCGCCTCGCGCACCCGCTCGAACAGCCTGTCACGGACGGCTTCACAAGCAGCCTTTACCGCGCCACCGGTGACGTAGCTCTGGCGTGAGGCCGAAGTAGAACCAGCGGAACCCACTTCGGTATCCGCCTGTAGGACGGCGACACGTTCGACACCGAGTTCAGTTCGGGCGATCTGGGCTTGCAACGTGACGAGCCCCTGCCCCACCTCCGCCGCCGCCGTATGCACCCGCACCAGCGGCTCACCATCCTCGAAAGATAGCGTGACGCGAGCCGTGGAATAATCGTCGAAGCCCGCCGAAAAACCGATGTTCTTGATGCTTACCGCGTAACCAACGCCGCGCCGCACGCCCTCACCGTGCGTCACGTTTGAAACTCCGCCTGGCAACTCGCGCACGTCGCGGCCCATGACTTCTGTCGCTTCCGGCATCGGCATGGCTTTTACGCGGCGCAGTATCTCTTCCACCGGCGCGGGGGCTGGAAGCTTCTGTCCGAATGGAAGTGTGTCTCCGGCTTCGATAGCGTTTTTTATACGGAGGTCGAGAGGATCCACCCCAAGAGCAGCGGCTAGCTTGTCCATCTGCGACTCGTGAGCGAAGCACGCCTGAACCGCCCCGAAACCGCGCATCGCGCCGCACGGTGGGTTGTTCGTGTACACGAGGTAGCTGTCTATCGCGGCGTTCGGCACTTTGTACGGGCCTCCGGCGAAGGTCGCCGCGTTCAGGCACACGGCCATCGAGCTGGAAGCGTAGGCTCCGCCGTCCAGGACAAGCCGCGCCCGCACGTAGACTAGATGTCCGTCCTTTGTCGCGCCGTGCTCAAAGCTCATCTTGGCCGGGTGGCGGTGGACGTGGCCGTAGAATGACTCTTCGCGGTTGTAGACCATCTTGATCGGTCGCTCAGTGTGGAGGGCCAACATGCAGGAGTGTATCTGCATGGAGAGATCCTCTCGTCCCCCGAAAGCCCCACCCACGCCCGAGAGCGTCAAGCGCACCATCTCGGGCGGAAGGTCGAGGCTCTCCGCGACTTGATCCCTATCCACATGCAACCATTGCGTGGAGATATGAAGGTCCACGCCGCCCTCGCCATCCGGCACCGCAAGCCCGGATTCCGGCCCGAGAAACGCCTGGTCCTGCATCCCGATCTCATACTCTCCCGAAACGACCACATCAGCGGTCGCCTCCGGGTCGCCGTGCTTTATCTTCACATGCCGCAACATGTTTCCCGATAGATGAAGCTTGGGCGTGCCGTCCTTCATAGCGTCTTCGGCGTCCGCGAGCGGTTCGAGTATTTCGTAATCCACCCGGATACTTGCAAGCGCCAGGCGAGCGGTCTCCGGGTGATCTGCGGCGACTATAGCGACAGCTTCCCCCTGATAACGCACCGTGTCCCAAGCCAGCACGGGCTGATCCGGTATCTCCATCCCATAAACTTTCCGCCCCGGCACATCCTCGTGCGTCAACACAGCATGAACACCGGGCATGGACTCGGCATCCGAAGTGTCGATGGACCTTATCTCCGCGTGCGGATGCGGGCTGCGGAGCGTCGCACCCCAAAGCATCCCATCCATCCAGAGGTCCGACGAATACTCGAATTCCCCCCGAACCTTCGAAACGCCGTCGGGGCGGGCCATGCTCTCACCGACCTTGCCAGGCGCGGTAGGCGTCACGGGGCGTTCGCGAGCCGGGGCCGCAGGCATTGAGGCAGTGCGGCTCATCGAGCGTCCATCTCATCGGCGGCTAGATGGACGGCGTCCAGGATCTTCTCGTATCCCGTACAGCGGCAGAGGTTCCCGGCCAACGCCTCCCGGATCTCCGGGTCCGTGGGATGCGGCTCCCGACTCAGCAAGTCGTGCGACGCCACCACGAGCCCCGGCGTGCAGAATCCACACTGAACAGCCCCCGCCTCCACGAAAGCCCGCTGCACCGGATGCAACTCCTCGCCGTCGGAGATCCCCTCGACTGTCACGACTTCGCGCCCCTCGGCCTGACCCGCAAGAACCAGACAGGCACAGACCAGCGTGCCATCCAGGTAAACGGAGCACGAACCGCACTCACCCTGTTCGCAGGCGTTCTTAGAGCCGGGCAACTCAAGCCGCTCGCGCAACACGTACAGCAGGCTCTCGCCGGAGCAGACATCGGCCTCACGCAGTTCTCCATTGACGTTCAGACTAAGCCGCATCCGTCGCCTCCCGGTACTCATCCCACGCCCACGTCAATGTACGTCTCGCCAGCACACCGACCGAATGCCGCCGATACTCTGCCGTTCCACGCACGTCGTCTATGGGCCGGGCGGCCCCCGCCACCAACTCCCCGAAACGCCGCAGCGCTGAGTCATCCAGCGCAGCTCGCGATTCCCACAATCCTTGTTCCTCGATCACACTCCGCAGGAATTCTTCGGCTTCGGTTGCCTGTATGGGAGTCGGGCCAGCGGAGCCGATGCAAACGCCGACCTTGCCCTCCACGGGATGAAGGGCGAGGGCCAGGGAGCTAACGGCGATCACCATGGCGTTGCGAGTACCTATCTTGGCGTACTGCTGCGGCCCCGTCGCCCTCGG
>JBGTDE010000396.1:0-6349 GCA_041748475.1 Rubrobacteraceae bacterium
AGCCGATCTCCGCGCAGGAGCTTTTCGACAGGATCGATGCGATGCCCATGCGTCGCCGGGAGATGCGAGGCTCGTGACGGTTGAGGACCGAATCTACTTCTCCTACAATCCCGGCATGTAGCGTGAAAGGTCGGTGGTTCACAACCGGGAGAGGCGGAAGGCACGATGGGAGAGATGAAGCCGGAGTCGAAAGAAACCCCAGATGACCGCCCAGCTCTCCTTCGAGGCCGGAACGTCGTACTTCGTCCACTTCGAGCGAACGACGTTGAACAGGTGGCGAGGGTACAGTCCGAACCCAGCATTGCCCGATGGTGGGGACCGCCGGACGAGGCACAGTTGCTTCGAGAGGCCGCCGGGAGCGAAGACGCGAAGCCGTTCGCTGTAGGGAATGCCGGTGAGTTGGTTGGCTTGATCCAATACTACGAGGAGAACGGCCCGGACTTTCGCCACGCGGGATTGGACATCTTTGTCGCTACACATGTGCAGGGCTGCGGACTCGGGACCGACGCAGTACGCACGCTCGCGAGTTACCTGATCGACGAGCGAGGCCATCATCGGCTCGTGATCGACCCGGCGGCCCAGAACGCCACCGCGATCCACACCTACGAAAAGGTTGGCTTCCGTGCCGTTGGCCTCATGCGAGAATACTGGCGTTCGCCGGATGGCTCGTGGCAGGACGGCCTGCTGATGGACCTGCTCGCACGCGAGTTGATACGAACTTGAGCGACGCAGCCGTTAGAATCCCACCCGTACCGGCACTTCGAGGATCGAAGGTTCAATTTGCGGATATTTCTGGATAGCGTTTCGAGACGGCTGCGTGCTCCCTGGAGACTTGTAGCGCAGTTCCTGTTTTTCGTGCTGGTCACGGCACTCTTGACAGGTTTGCTCCAGGTAGCTTACTCGCTTGTAAACCCGGCTTTCCCGGCGTTCGGTAGCCAAGGATTATCCTCGGAAGGCTTCGTCACACTCTTTCTATTGAGCGGTATCAGCTCACTAGTGGCGGTCTTTGTGAGCTTGCTCGTCGTAGGTCGTTTCCTCGACCGCCGACCCGTAGCGGATTTCGGCTTTCACCTGAGCGGTGGGTGGTTTCTGGATCGCGGTTTCGGGATGTTCCTCGGCGCGTTCTTGATGACAGGAATCTTTGTAGTCGAATTCCTTCTAGGCTGGACCTCCGTGAGCGACACGTTCGTGGTCGTAGGCTCCGGCGGCTCATTCATTCTCGCTATCCTGGCGCCCATCTTTATCTTCCTGTGCGTCGGCATCTACGAGGAAGCATTCTCCCGCGGCTACCAACTCCGCAACATCGCAGAGGGTCTAAATTACCCGGCCCTCGGCCCCCGCGCCGCCATAGTGCTAGCCCTGATCCTCACCTCAGCCTTCTTCGGCCTGCTCCACGCCTCCAATCCGAACGCCACCGCTATCAGCACCTTCAACATAGCCCTCGCGGGCCTGATGCTCGGCGCGGGCTACGTCCTTACCGGTGAACTCTCCATCCCCATCGGCCTACACATCACCTGGAATTTCTTCCAGGGCAACGTCTACGGCTTCCCCGTCAGCGGACTCGAAACCTTCGGCGCAACCTTCCTCGACACCCAACAATCCGGCCCACCCCTCTGGACCGGTGGCCCCTTCGGCCCCGAAGCCGGACTCCTCGGCCTTCTAGCCATGCTCACCGGCACCCTCCTTATAGCCCTCTACACTAAGGCCCGAACCGGCAAGCTCAACTTTCACACCCCCCTGGCCGAACCTCCAACAACGACATCCAACACCCCTGAAACCCCTCCCGAATAAATCCCGGACCACATCCTACGCTTGCCAACCTTTATAACCCGTGTGATACTGAATGTAGCGCTTTGTTACAAGCTAGCTACCTTGCTACATTTTCGTGTGGCAAGCGGGGCTTTAGGAGTTACAAGGAGACTATATGGGCTTATTTGCGCGGGATCTGGAACGCGGGATGGATGAGGCGGAGGTTGGATCCGGCCATCGGAAGGTCACGATCCTGGCTGGTTTGGGTTGGATGTTCGACGCTATGGACATCGGGTTGTTGGCATTCGTGGTGGCTGCGCTGGCGGCGGAGTGGGATCTCTCGCAGGCTCAAGTGGGTCTGGCTATAAGCATCGGACTCTTCGGCATGTTCGTGGGCGCTGCGGCATCCGGTTCACTCGCCGACCGTTACGGGCGCAAGGCGGTCCTAATGGGGACGTTACTCTTGTATTCGGTGGCGACCGGACTAACCGCGCTCGCCTGGGGCTACGGAGTGCTCTTGGTCTTGAGGTTCATAACAGGACTCGGGCTCGGCGGAGAGTTGCCGGTGGCAAGCACGCTAGTTTCGGAGGTTGCGCCGACAAAGAAGCGGGGGCGTATGGTCGTGTTGCTAGAAAGCTTCTGGGCGTATGGTTGGATCCTCGCGGCCCTAATAGGCTTCCTCGTGATCCCCACATTCGGATGGCGCATAGCGTTCGTAATAGGCTCCCTCCCAGCCCTTTACGTCATAATCCTGCGCCGTCACCTCCCCGAATCCCCCCGATACCTCCTGCGCCAGGGAAGACTCCAAGAAGCCCGCGAAGCCGCCGCCTACTTCGGAGTGACAACCGAAGAGCATGAACAAGAAGCACACCAGCCCGAAACAAAGCCCATGGAAAAGGCGGGTTTGCGGGCGTTGTGGTCCGGGGACTATACGCGGCGCACGGCGATGTTGTGGGTATTGTGGTTTGGGATGGTGTTTTCGTACTACGGCATCTTCACGTGGTTGCCCCAGATACTCGCCACTGCAGGCTACGATCTCGTGCGGTCTTTTGGGTTCGTACTGCTCATAACGCTCGCCCAGGTGCCAGGATATTTCTCGGCGGCGTATCTCGTGGAGCGATGGGGCCGCAAGCGAACCCTCGTAACGTACCTGCTCGGCTGCGCCGCCGCGACTTTGGTCTTCGGGCTTCGCGGCCTCGGGGCGGATGCTTCCGGGGCGGAGTTGGTCTTGTTGGGTTCGCTCGTCTCATTTTTCAACCTCGGGGCTTGGGGCGTAGTGTATAGCTACACGCCGGAGCTGTATCCGACGGCCACTCGCGCCTCGGGTGCGGGATGGGCTGCGGGAGTTGGGCGGATCGGGGGCATCGCCGGTCCCTATCTCGTCGGGGTTATGATCGGAGCGGATGGAGCCGGTGTCGTGGCCGTGTTCAGCATGTTCGCCGCCGTCCTCCTGGCAATCGCCGCCAACGTATGGCTATTGGGCGAAGAGACGCAAGGCCGAACACTGGACGAAATCTCCAGACCTTCGCCCGCAGCCGTCCAGGGCTAGAAACTTAATCTCAGCCGAGTGAGATAATCTACAGTTACTAACGTGTCTCGATTCAGGAGGTCAGCGGATAGATACCGTCCCGCGGAATACATATGGAGATAGAGTAGACGGAACGCTCCTCGAAAGGCTGGCGGGTCTCGTGACTGTAGCTGGCGGGGATCGGGAGCGTCTGGAGGTAGAGGTTCCGTTTACCGGAGATGTGTTGGGACACGTCCCTTTGTGTATCGGGGACGATGTGGATCTTGCGGTTCGGCGGGCACGAGTGGCGCAGAAGTCCTGGGCCGGGCTGGACATGCAGGAGCGGGCCGGTATCTTTTTTCGATTCCATGATCTGGTATTGGAGCGGCAGGGTCAGATCCTGGACTTGATCCAACTAGAGAACGGCAAGGCGCGTAAGCACGCTTTCGAGGAAGTCCTGGACACCGCCATCGTCGCCCGTTACTACGCCAGCAGCGCCGATAAACACCTGCGTCCTCGCAAGCGTCAGGGGGTCATACCGCTGCTCACTGACACGCGGGAGTACCATCATCCGCTGGGCGTGGCGGGATTTATAGTGCCGTGGAACTATCCGCTGTCGCTCGGGATTACCGACGCCATCCCCGCGCTGCTCGCCGGTAACGGAGTCGTCGTCAAGCCGGATGAGAAGACACCGTTCTCCGCGCTCTGGGCCGTGGACCTGCTGCACGAAGCCGGTCTGCCGCATGGGATCGCTCAGGTCGTAACCGGTCCCGGCTCGGATCTTGGCGACCCTATAGTGGACGGTGTGGATTTCGTGATGTTCACCGGGAGCACGCGCGTCGGCAAGATCGTCGCGCGACGCGCCGCCGGTAGACTCATAGATTATTCGATGGAACTCGGCGGCAAGAACGCCATGATCGTGCTGGACGACGCCGACCTCGACCGGACTATCCCCGGTGCCGAACGCGCCATCTTCTCCAACAGCGGCCAACTCTGCATCGCCACCGAACGCCTCTACGTACACGCGGATATCTACGACGAGTTCAAACGACGCTTGATCGAGCACACCCGCAACATGAAACTCGGCACTAGCCTCGACTACAGCACGGATATGGGAACACTTACCTCAGAGGATCAGCTAGACCGCGTGAAGGCGCACGTCGAAGACGCCGGGGACAAGGGAGCGAAGGTCCTGGCTGGCGGGCATCACAGGCCGGAGATCGGGCCATATTTCTACGAACCAACCATCCTGGAGAATGTCTCCCAAGACATGCAACTCTGCGCCGAGGAGACCTTCGGACCTGTAGTCGCACTCTACAAATTTCACACGCTCGACGAGGTGGTAGAAGAAGCCAACGACAGCCTCTACGGTCTGAACTTCAGCGTCTGGACCCGCGACAGCGCGAAGGGCCGCGACATCGCAACCCGCCTGGAAGCCGGGACGGTCAACGTGAACGAAGCCTACGCAGCGGCCTGGGCCTCGGTGGATGCGCCAATGGGCGGCTTCAAGGACTCCGGCGTGGGCCGCAGGCACGGAGCGCACGGCATCCAGAAATATACAGAATCTCAGACCGTCTCCGTGCAGCAGTTGCTGCCCGTAGCTGCGCCACCCGGTATAAGCGAGGAGCGTTACGCGAAACTGATGACCGGCGCGTTGAAGATCCTAAAACGTCTACCCGGATCGCGGTAGAAGGCACGAGGGAGTCTGCGTGACCAAAATCTCCGGCAAGAATGTAGTCATCACCGGCGGCGCGAGCGGCATGGGACGGCTGTTCGCCCTCAAGACCGTGCGTCAAGGCGCAACGGTCGTTATCTACGACCTGGATGCCGGAGCGATGAATGCCGTGGTCGAGGAGATCAAGGAACTTACGGGACGCGAAGCTCACGGCTTTGTCTGCGACGTCTCAGACCGCGAGGCCGTCTACCGCACAGCGGATGAGGTGCGGGATATCGTAGGCCCGGTGGATATCGTGTTCAACAACGCGGGCATCGTCTCCGGTCGTCGGCTCATGGAGATACCGGACGAGAAGATAGAGGCCGTGATGGGCGTGAACGTGCTGGCTCTCTACTGGGTGACCAAGTCTTTCTTACCGGATATGTTGGCGCGGAACAGTGGTCACATCGTGACGATGGCCTCAGCCGCTGGTTTGCTCGGGGTGGATCGCCAAACGGACTACGCCGCGAGCAAGAGTGCCGCCATCGGCTTTACACGGTCGTTGCGCGTAGAACTCAAACAGACCGGCCACACCGGAGTAAAGACCACCATCGTCGAGCCGTTCTTCGTTAACACCGGCATGTTCGATGGAGTAAAGACCCGTTTTCCAAGCATATTGCCGATTCTGGATCAGGACTACGTTACGGACCTCGTGATATCCGCAGTACGTCGCAACAAACAGGATCTCAAAATGCCCCCCATCGTGAACCTGGTTCCAGGATTGCAACTACTACCCGTAAACATCTTCGACTGGCTGTCAGACTTCCTAGGGATAAACGATTCGATGGACGAGTTTACCGGGCGCGAGACCAAGAAACGCACCCGATAGGGCGTTCAGAGCGAGAGGAGATCTAGCGCGTCCGATCTTTGTCCAACAACTCGCAAGCAAGGGATCTCGCCTCCTGTAGAGACTCGCCGCTGCGTCGCATAGCCGCCGTCGCGGTTGCACCTTCGAGCAAGATAAGCAACCTCTCCGCTAAGATTTCGGGCTCCTCGAATTCCGCCTCGCTTGCCAAATCCACGAGGTGCTGCTTGACACCTCTTTTGTGCTCTTGGGCGACGATGCGAGCGGGATGCGCGGGGTTTGGTAGCTCGGCTGCGGCGTTGGCGAATGCACATCCCCGGTAATTCTCTCCAACCAGCCATTCTCCATAAGCCCTGAAAACCGCCAGGAGTTTCTCACGAGGCTCGACTACTCCGTCGGTGATTCCTTGAAGATATACCCTCCACATTTCGTCCCGTCGGCGGAGATATTCGGCTACTAGCTCATCCTTCCCTCCAAAACGATTGTAGAGCGTCCTCTTGGAGACGTTCGCCTTCTCCGAGATAGTGTCTACACCAACCGCCCGGATCCCCTCCCGGTAGAAAAGTTCCGCCGC
>JBGTDE010000397.1:0-1980 GCA_041748475.1 Rubrobacteraceae bacterium
CACGGGGAACTACGCCCCGCAAGGTGCCAATTCCAGCAGGCGGTCATATCCGGCCTGGAAGATGTGACGAGAGGCGGGCAGCCTCTCTTTCGGAGCGGGTTGCGCAGGCGGGCAATGGCCCGGCGTACAGACGCGACGAAGAGAAGGAGGCTGCATTACTACTCGATATGACACTAGACCCGAGGGCCGGAGCTAACCAAGCCCCAGCCCGACCCGCGTTCCAACTCCACCGCATAGGCGACTTTGAGCCCGAACTCGGCGGCACCCTGAAAGACGTGTCGCTCGCCTACGAAACTTGGGGCGAGTTGAACGCATCCGCCGACAACGCCGTACTCATCGTGCACGCTCTCACAGGGGATTCGCACGCCGTCGGCGAACCATCGCCCGAACATCCGCGCGGTGGTTGGTGGAACTCGATGGTCGGGCGGGGCGAGGTTATCGACCCGGACAAACACTTCATCATCTGCTCCAACGTGCTCGGTGGTTGCTCCGGCAGCACGGGACCGTCGTCCGTGGACCTGGATACCGGAAGTCCGTACGCGATGCGTTTTCCTGTGATTACGATCCGGGACATCGTGCGGGCTCAGAAGCGGCTGCTCGACGGCCTTGGGGTGCAGCGGCTCGCACTCGTCATTGGCGGTTCCATCGGCGGACAACAGGCTTTGGAATGGGCCGTTGAGTTTCCGGAGTTTGTGGAGCGGGCCGTTCCGGTCGCGGCTACGGGTGCGCTCGGGCCGCAAGGGTTGGGGATGAGCGAGATCGGGCGCCGCGCCATAATGGCCGACCCGAATTGGCAGAACGGAAACTACTACAACACCGGAAGGAGACCCGACGACGGACTGTCCATAGCCCGCATGGCCGGAATGATGACCTACCAGAGCGCCGCCGGACAGTGGGAACGCTTCGGACGCCGCCCGGCGAGCCGACCACCGATCCATGAAGATCTCGCAGGCCG
Source organism: Rubrobacteraceae bacterium (assembly GCA_041748475.1). GTDB lineage: Bacteria > Actinomycetota > Rubrobacteria > Rubrobacterales > Rubrobacteraceae > JACDDK01. Next base: position 956 of record JBGTDE010000397.1, read on the forward strand.
CTTCGAAGTGGAGAGCTACCTGCAATACCAGGGTAAGGACATAACGACACGCTTCGATGCCAACTCCTACCTCTATCTGTTGCGGGCGATGGATCTCTACGATGTATCCAGCGGCTACGAGTCCGACGCCGAAGCCTACGAGCGCGCTACAGCGGACTTGCACTTTGTCGGTGTCACAAGTGACTGGTTGTTCCCGGCATCCGAAGTAAAAGCGTCGGCGGAGCGAGCCGCGAGCGTCGGGGCAAACGCGACTTATGCGGAGATAGACACCAAAAGCGGCCACGATGCATTCTTGAAAGACTGGGCAGAACTGAAAGAAGCGATAAAACCACCGCTAGGATCGAAATCCGAAACCACGTAGAAAGGTAGACAACATGACTGACACAGCAGAAGGAAAGATGACGGAGGAGCGGAGCCTCGGCTTCGATACGTTGGCGTTGCACGGGGGGCAGACTCCCGACCCGACGACGAACGCACGGGCGGTCCCGATCTACCAGACGACCTCCTACGTCTTCGACGACACCGATCACGCCGCGAACCTCTTCTCGCTCGCCGAGCCGGGCAACATCTACACCCGCATCATGAACCCCACCAACGACGTCTTCGAGCAGCGGATGGCGCTTCTGGAAGGTGGCGTTGGAGCACTGGCCGTCTCGTCCGGTCAGGCCGCTGAGACGCTCGCGATACTGAACCTCGCCGGAGCGGGGGATGAGATCGTCTCGGCTGCCGCGCTCTACGGTGGCACCTACAACCTGTTCCACTACACGCTCCCCAAGATCGGGATAAACGTAAAATTCGTGGATTCCACCGACCCCGAGAACATCCGAGCCGCTATCACCGACAAGACAAAGGCCGTCTACGCCGAAACCGTTGGCAACCCGGCACTCCACACCCTGGATATAGAAGCCGTAGCGAACGTCGCGCACGAAGCGGGAGTTCCGCTCATCGTGGACAACACCGTGCCGTCGCCGTATCTGGTCAACCCACTCGCGCACGGCGCGGACATCGTGGTTCATTCGGCGACG
>JBGTDE010000398.1:0-2710 GCA_041748475.1 Rubrobacteraceae bacterium
ACGACTGGGCCGAGGGAGCGCTAGAACGTGGGCGTCCACCCCGAGGTCCTCATGGCGGCAGGCTACACTGCCTTCCTGCTCGGCTTGGCGCTGGGCCTGGACTTACTGGGCCAGCGCTCGCACGTCCGCTCGGAGCGCTACCGCACCGCCGGCTTCTCCTACCACCCCACGCACGACGCTTGGATCTGCCCCGAGGATCAACTCCTCGTGCGCGACGAAGTGGACCACGAGCGGCGGCTGGTCCGCTACCGGGGCAGGCCCCAGATCTGCAACCACTGCCCCGCCAAGTCCGATTGCACCGACTCCGACGAGGGCCGGGAGGTCGTGCGGGCCATCGACCCCTGGCCCCACTCGGAGGCCGGCCGCTTCCACCGCGGCATCTCGCTTGCCGTCGCCCTCGTGGCCGCCCCGATCCTGGCGGCCGTGGCCCTCCGCAACCACGAGCCGCTCGAGCTCGCCATACTCGGGGCTGCGTTCGTCGTAGTCTCTCTGACAGCGTGGCTTCTGCACTCGGCCTTCCGCTCCACCCCGGCGAACTTCCCGATTCCGCAATCCGCCCCGCCGCCGCCGATACCCGCGGAGTCCCTTCGCATGGGCTACAGAAAGGACGAGGAGGCGAAACGATAAACACGCTCGACACGCTGCGCGCGGCTCTGGGGTACGGCCGACATACGGGATTTCCGCTGCTTTTGATGCAACAGGTTCCCATCAAGCGCCTCCCAGGACCCGCTGACGGAGTAACCCGAAGCTCGCTCTGCCGTACATCGAGCGCTTGATAAGCTTCAATCTGTTGACCTGACCCTCTACCTGGCCGTTGTTATGGGGCGAGATGACGGCCGCCCTGATCGCGGCCTCGTCCTGGCGCACTCCCCTGGCGAAGGTCCGGATCTCCGAGACAGAGCTGCCCTCGGCCTCCTCCAACCAGCTCCCAAGTTCGCCCTCCTCGCCCTCGCGCATGACACCGACTCACTAATTCATCTACGCATGGCTGTCACACCAATGGCGGGAAATACCCATCCGTGGCATTCTTCTCGGCTCGTCACACTCGCACTCTCAACGACCTTGGCTACCTCACCTTATAGCGCTTCAGACTCTATGCCGAAGAAGGGCTCGCCAGACGAGAGGTCTCAGTATGGGTACAGGAGAACAGCCTAACTGTCGAGTATGGCGGAGAGGCGCTCTCTCGCTATGAGATCGAGTGCGACCCCGCGGTTGGTGGTAACTCCGTCGGCAGGCTGCGGGAGGTGAAGAGCCATACGCTTTACGAGACCTCCTTCGCGTTGCTCCAGCTCAGGCTCTTCGATCTCGGTGAGTTCCTTGGCGAGGAGGGTTGGGCCCGCGTCGTAGGCTTCGAGGTCCGCTACCATGCGGTCCCTCTCTTCTTGCGCTTTACCTCTTTGTCGGTCGTTGCGAATCACGACGCCCCCTAGCCGACCAACAAGTACTCGGCGGAGGATCTCCCTTCCGGAACCTCCAGGCCATCTTCCTTCATGCCCGCGATGTGGAACTCAACGGCCTCGTGCATGTCGCGCTCGACCTCCTCACGAGTGTCGCCTGTGGCGACGCAGCCCGGTAAGTCCGGCGAGTACGCCGAGTAGTTCGTCCCGGCTTCCTCCACGACGATCAGAAACCTATGCAGCTTTCTCTCTTCCATACCCTTTTGGACCATCCGGCCTTACCTCCTACTTCAAGTCCGCCTGTTTGATTACGCTGCCGAGCGTGCCGGGCGCAAGCTCCGCCGATGGTTTCCCCGCCACCGTCACAAGTCCCGGTTTCTCCGGGTGTTTGTACTGCCTGTGGGATCCGCGCGTCCGCGACAGGTACCATCCGTCCTTCTCGATCATCCGGATCACTTCCCGCACCTTCATTCAACAGGAATAGTACAACAAAATTGTTTAATCAATACATTTGTTGACATAGTGAGAGACGCAAGATTCCGAGTAGATTGCACATGGTCCTGCTCAAAGTCTACACATCGAGCAAAGGAGCTAGTTTTCGTCCTTTGTCAGCGTCTTCCCCGTGTTCTCCTCTGTTGAAGTTCGCTTCACGAGCTCTCCGCATCTCGCACCCTACGGGGAATAGGAGGTCATCCGAAGTCTTCAACAAACGTTCCGTTCCGGTCGAGGATCACGTGGCGAGCCTTGCCATCTCCGCTGGCGGGACCGCGCTCTTGGCCGTCATGCCCGCCCTAGGGATCGTCATAGGCGGTATTCTCGTCTTGATAGGGCTGTGGATGCTAGCCGGACGCACCCTCTACACCGGTGTCTTCGAGCGACTCGCCGGACGTATCGGTAACCCTGGGAGTGTAAGCATCAGGGGCTTCTTCCTGTTCGGTCTCGCCTACGGGGCGGTGTCCCTGAGCTGCACCCTGCCGGTATTCCTGGCGGTCATAGGCAGCAGCCTGACGACTGGAGATCCCCTTGCGGGAGCGAGCCAATTCTTGAGCTTCGGGGTGGGAATGGCTGCGGTGTTGATGACGCTCACCCTGGCCCTGGCATTCTTCAAGCAAGGCCTCGTCAAGTGGCTGCGCGGCGCCGTGCGGTACGTACAAGTCGCCTCGGCTCTCCTGCTCTTGCTGGCCGGCGCCTACATCATCTACTACTGGCTTTCATCTGGCGGAGCGGCCACCCTGCCCGGATGAATCGGAACCGTAAGAAAAGACTGCCAAGAGAAGCTCCTTCGCCTACAGGTATTCCTTTAGATTCCACGA
>JBGTDE010000399.1:0-2256 GCA_041748475.1 Rubrobacteraceae bacterium
CTCTGGCGTGTCGTACTGGGCGATCACGGACTTCTCGCGCAGGATGGCGATCCGGTCGCCCATCTTTATAGCTTCGTCTATATCGTGAGTGACGAAGATGATGGTCTTCTGGATCTCCTCTTGAAGCCTCAGGAATTCGTCTTGGAGTCGGTCGCGCGTAATCGGGTCTATCGCCCCGAACGGCTCATCCATCAACAACACCGGCGGGTCGGCGGCCATCGCTCGGGCCACCCCAATCCTCTGTCGCTGGCCGCCAGAGAGCTCTTTCGGGTAGCGATCCCGGTACCCTGTGTCCATCCCGACGGTTTCGAGCAGTTCGTCTGTTCTCTTGGAGATGCGGGACTTCTCCCAACCGAGCATCCTCGGTACGGTGGCGATGTTGTCCGCGATGGTCATGTGCGGGAAGAGCCCTATCTGCTGGATCACGTAGCCCATCTTGCGGCGGAGTTGGTCGGAGTTGGTCGTGGTTACATCCTCACCCTGCAGGAAGATCTTACCCCCCGAAGGCTCGATGATGCGGTTGATCATCTTCATCGTCGTTGTCTTGCCACATCCCGACGGCCCCACAAAAACCACGATCTCACCATCGTAAATATCCATCGAAAGATCTTCTACAGCAGGCTCTTTCTGACCTGGGAAGACCTTCGAGAGATGTTCCAGCCGGATCATGACTTCCCTGGTCTCCGCCTCTCCATGACGATTCTCGTGCAATTCGGTCATTAAATACCTCTCGATGTCGTTAGTCGGCCAAGAACTGAGAAGAAGACTTCAAAGAGTAGAGCGAGCAAGACCACGCCGAGCGTGCCTAGAGCGGCCTGATTCGTCGCCCCCGCGCCACCGATGCGAGCGAGTCCCTGGAAGATAAGCTCCCCGAGCCCCGGTCCGTTGACGTACGCTGCGATGGCCGCAATGCCGAGTATGAGCAAGGCGGAGACGCGCAAACCGGTGATAATAACCGGCCACGCGAGCGGTAGTTCGATCTTTAGCAGCCTCTGAGTCGCACTGTAGCCCATACCTTTTGCGCTCTCCGTGATCGCCGGGTCCACGGAACGCAGTCCCGTGATCGTATTCCTTAGTATCGGGAGCAGCGCGTAGTTGGTGAGCGCCACGACAGTCGGCGTCCAACCTAGCCCAAGAAAGGTGATAAGAATGCCAAACAATGCGAACGACGGAATGGTCAGCATCGTCGAAGTTATTGCTAGTGCAACCTGGGCAAGCCTCTCCCGCCGATACACTAGTACCCCGATCGAAACTCCCAACACAGTCGCAATGAACAACGACAACAACACGACCTGCGCGTGTACTATCGACAACTCAAGCAGCGTATCCCAGTTGTCCAACAGGTACGCGAAAAAATTCATGCTCTCCTACTTCTTATATAAAGGTACGTCACAATGCTGGACAACCCCTTCCGTTAGACCAGATGACAAAACCACTATGCAATCGCTTGCATCTTTCGGACCCAATAAATTTAGTATACAGACTTACATAACGTCGGTCAAAAGCACCAGCGCAGAACTTGACAATGAATTGCCCCGCCCACGTCTGTGCAAGCGGAATCTTGTTAACAAAACTTAACACTATCTTAAAGGAATCTTCGATTTAGAGCCTTTCATAATGGTTCTATCCGGGTAGTATGTCAGTCAATGTATCCGGGCTGCTTCGCTCACGGCTATCGTCGGAGCGTGGCTCGAAGCGTTTCTTTAGCGGCGTTCGGTCGCTTGATGCTTTCATGCAACACCGCTCTGTAAACGTGAGAATACACGGAGGTAAGGCTGACAATGCGCATGCCAGCGAACTCAACGGTTGACGAAGATGCTTTAGGTGTAACGTTTAATGCTCGCCAGCGAGTGACGGGCGGCGAGCGATGAGTGTGTTGCGGGAGGATCGCTGCCTGCACGAGTTATTCGAGGAGCAGGCGTTGCGCACACCGGACGCGGTCGCCGTTGTGGACCCGGAGACTTTCCTTACTTACCGGGAGTTGGATCTCCAATCTTCGCGACTCGCGGCGCATCTGCGGAAGTGTGGAGTACGGGCGAACGAGCTAGTCGGTGTTTATATGGAGCGGCGAGCAGAGTACATTGTCGCTTGCTTGGCGGCTCTGAAAGCCGGTGGCGGTTACATAACTTTGGAGTTGGCCTACCCGCCTGCGTTGCTCGCGGATTGCATCTCCGATGCGGAGCCCCGGATCGTACTTACTCGGAAGCGGTATGCGGAGCGGTTGCCGGAAGACGCAGAATACTTTGCGATGGATGC
>JBGTDE010000400.1:0-4604 GCA_041748475.1 Rubrobacteraceae bacterium
AGCGTCCAAAACCCGGACTATCCCCCACCGGGCGGCGATCCGTTCTCGGGACCGCCGGTCAACATAGCCCCGGATTCCTACCACGGTTTCAACCCGTACATGGACCTTCGCAGTCGGGGCCGTCTCTCCGACGAAGTCGTGATGAAAGTTCGCAGCGAGGAACCGACACCGTACCGAGGCGTAGTCTTCGACGAGTACAACGGTAAAGGCTGGGAGATCTCCGTAAAAGACGAGGAAATGGAGGAGCTTCGCGCCGACGGTCCCCGCTACGACCTGGCCTTCGCCGACAGCACCGAACCAGCCGAGGGCGAGACGCGGGAAGTCTCTCAAGTCTTCCACATCGAGCAGGATTCGTCGAACGTCATCTTCGGCGCGTACCGGCCAGAGACAGTCTTCTTTCCAGCCAGCGGCCTAAAAGTCGACCCGTACAACTCCTTACGAGCCCCGTACCAGATACCAGAAGGGTCCACGTACTCCGTCATCTCAGAGGTTCCAAACTCCTCCCCCGACCAGTTGCGTTCTGCGGGGACGAACTATCCAGAGGAGATCACCTCAGAATACCTCGATCTCCCGAATGATGGCCTAGAACGCACGTCCAAGCTAGCCGACAAGCTGACCGCTGACTCCGCCAATCCCTACGATGCGATCATGAAGATGAACCAACACCTCAAGACCAAATACCCTTACGACCTCTCCATTCCGCCACAACGCCAGCGCATGGACGCGGTCGAATACTTCCTCTTCGAAGAAGAGCGCGGCTACTGCGAGCAGTTCAGCTCGTCGCTGGCGGTGATGGCCCGCTCTCAGGGCATACCGGCCCGAATCGCGACGGGCTACGTCTCCGGCGAGTACAACCCGTTCACCGGCTTGTACGAAGTAAAAGCCTCCGACGCCCACGCCTGGGTCGAGGTGTACTTTCCCGGATACGGATGGTCGACCTTCGACCCGACGCCGAGCTTCGACTCAACCCCTTGGGAATACCAGCAGCAGAGCAACACACAGGGCAGCAAAGTCTTCGGATACCTCGCCGGGAAAGCCGGTGGAGCCTTGAGCCCCGCTCTCGGGGCGGTCGGCACGCTCATGCGCGGCGTGGCTAAACTTGACCCGATCAGCATCCTGGTCTTCGGAGCGTTGGTGGCTGGCGCAACGGCAGCCGCCTACTACGGACGCAAGCATCTCGCTCACAAACGACGCAAATCCACGATGCACCGTTCGATCAAGGTATCCGACGCCAAGATCTACAGCCGCTACAGAACAATAATATCCGCCTTCGAAGGATACGGCCTAGTCCGAGAAGAACACGAAACCCCCGAGGAATACGCTCGTCGCTTGGCCTTCGTCACCGACGAACCAAAGATCGCCCGCTTCGGCGAGATATATCTGTATGCCCGGTTCCGGGATTCCGTACCCGCGACGCTAGTGGACGAGTTCGACCGCCTGGAGCCCGCCGCCCTCACCGCCGCCCAACGCATAAACGAACCAGCGGTTACCGGCTGAAAGGGGAGCCTTCTACCTCAAAGAAGCTCTCCTTCTATGCGGGTCTGGATCTCACCCCGCACCCGTCGAAACACAACTAATTGCTCCTCCTCATCACCAGAGGCTTTCGAGGGGTCTTCAAATGACCAATGCAATCTCTCCTTAGCTCCAGGGAAGATCGGGCAAGACTCGTTAGCATCGTCGCAGACGGTCACCACGTACTCGAAATCCTCACCCAGATACCGCTCCAGAGTCTTCGACTCTTGACCGGACACATCCACCCCGATCTCACGCATCGCCGCGATAGCCAAAGGACGGACATGCGTAGCCTCAGTCCCAGCGCTAAATACCTCGAACCGATCCCTGGCCAGATGCCGAAGCAGACCCTCAGCCATCTGCGAACGCGCCGAGTTGTGCGTACAAAGAAACAAAACTCGTGTCTTGTTCAGAATCTACCTCTTCCCTCTCATGCTTGGTGATCGTCGGGCGCATCATATGGGTTTCCGGCACCCCTTGAGTTAAAAGCCAGTTAAAACCGTATGTCCTTATCAGAAGAGGTTCCTACGTGCCTCGCAGTCTCCGCGAGTAGCTCATTGAAGGCATCCAGATCCAGAGAGTAGAAGCTCCACTTCCCGCGCTTCTCCTCACGCACCAGGCCAGTTTCTTTGAGCTTGCCTAAATGGTACGAGACTTTCGACTGGGCCATTCCGAAAGACTCCTCGAACTCGCAAGCGCATATCCCAGTATCTTCGTCTTGGGCCGGTACATCGGTCTCCGGCAATCCACAGCATCCTCTACCCTTGCTCGCCGCAGCACCCATCATTCCGAGCATCCGGATCCTAGTAGGGTCCGAGATCGCCCGCCCAAGGGCCACGACACCACCGACATCCACTGCGCGAGATTCGCCACGCCGATGCTCTCTAACCTCAGCGACCTGCAGCGATTCTCGGGCCACGAGATCACCGACACTCGATATCTCCAGCCAAAATCCCCACGTTTACTGGTGGAACTGCGACTTGGACGCTCTACAGGGACAGGCTTATACCATGAACGTCTAGCTTAGCTACATACTAAACCTTAACTTGACGTTCATTCTTTCAGGCTTGTACTCTCGTCAGAGGCTATGGCGTGAAGTACCTGGAAAACGACATTTTCCCATTATCCAGCTATTCATCTTTCAGTTTACGGTTAGGTTGCGAACGATTCGGCCTTGTCGGTGCCGTTTACACCGGCCCATTGGCGGGCGGGGAGTCCCCAGAGGGTTATGAAGCCTGCTGCTGCGGCTTCGTCAAAGGTACTGTTTGGGTCGTAGGTGGCTAGGTCTTTGCTGTAGAGGGCTTGAGGTGCGGTGCGTCCGGATATGGTGCTTTTGCCCTTGTAGAGTTTGAGTCGGACGGTGCCGGTTACGGTGTGTTGGGTCTCGGTTATGAAGGCATCGAGGGCGGATTTTAGTGGGGTGAACCAGAGGCCGTCGTAGGTTAGTTCAGCGTAGCGGTTCTCGATGGTTTGTTTGAAGCGGAGTACGTCTTTTGTGAGGGTGAGGGTTTCGAGTTCTCGGTGAGCTTTTATGATGGTGAGAGCGGCTGGGGCTTCGTAGATCTCGCGGCTCTTTATGCCGACCAGGCGGTCTTCGACCATGTCGATGCGTCCGATTCCGTGCGCTCCGACGAGTGGGTTTAGGGCTGAGATCAGGTCTATCAACGGGAGCTCTTGGCCGTCGAGACTGACGGGCAAACCTTTCTCGAAACCAAGCTCAATGTACTGTGGCTCGTCAGGGGCGACTTCGGGATCGGTGGTCATCTCGAAGACATCGGAGGTCGGTTCGTGGTCTGGATCTTCGAGGGGACCGGCCTCTATGGAGCGGCCCCAGAGATTCTCGTCCACGCTGTACGGGGATTTCTTGGTGGTCGGCACGGGGATGCCGTGTTCCTCGGCGTAGGCCATCTCCTCCGGGCGGCTCATGTTCCAGTCACGCACCGGGGCGACTACGGTGAGATCTGGAGCTATGGATGCAGTGGTCACATCGAAGCGGACTTGATCGTTACCCTTCCCCGTAGACCCATGCGCGATGTGAGTGGCCCCCACCTCCCGCGCAGCCTCCACAAGCTTCTTGGCGATCAAAGGCCGCCCGAGTGCCGTGAATAACGGATATTTCCCGCCGTACATCGCGTTGGCCTTGATCGCCGGTGCGACATACTCGTCCACGAATTCCGTCTTCGCGTCGCGTATGAAAGCATCAACCGCGCCTATCTTTAGAGCTTTGGAACGCACATCGGCCGCAGGTTCTCCCTGCCCGAGATCCAGATACAAAGCGTAGGGTTCGGCACCTTGCAACTCAAGCCACTTCACGCAAACCGACGTATCCAAACCACCCGAATAAGCCAGCACGACCTTCTTTCCTTCCAGCACGTTTCCTCCTAAAGAGTGTAAGTTCATCCGATTATTTCGTGGCCCCGCGCCCGCAGAGCCCGAACCGCAAAGTCCAGTTGTTCATCTTTCACGAGCACGTAATCCGTATCGAACGTCGAGACGGCGAATATACCAACCTTGACCTCCGCCAACGGTTCCAGAACCGAGAGCAGCACGCCGGTCAGTGAGAACTCGAACGGCCCAGCGAGCTTCAAGCATCGCCAACCCGACTCGTGTTTCACATCCTCCGGTACGCTCTCTTCGGAGCAGACAACGGACAGCTCCTCCGCCGTGCGCGTAACGGATAACAGTGGCCCAGAGGAAACCCAACCCGGCAGTTCCGCGTCCGGTTCCAGACGGCAGACAGCCAGGCGTTCTTCGAGAACGTTTAGGGTGAGAGAATGTTCCGTCATGGCATCCCTCTCTGGTGTGAGATGCACTTTCATCGTCCAGGAATCACCCACCCTGAAGAGTCTCTCAAAGCCACACCGTTCGTAGAGTCTGACAGCGGACAGGTTGTCGGTCCGCACGCTCAAGCTCAGGGCGCGTAAATTCCGGCGGCTGGCGTTGTCTGTGAGAGAGCGCAGCAGCGCCTCACCTACCCCCCGGCCCCGGTGTCCGGAGACGACAGCGAGGGCGATCTCGGGGGTTTCGAAGTCCACAAAGCCGTATCCGGGATTCTCGACGGGCATGAGACGGTGCCACGCCGCTCCGATCCG
>JBGTDE010000401.1:0-6802 GCA_041748475.1 Rubrobacteraceae bacterium
GTAGATGTCGCGGCGTAGGATCAAGGGTATCTCGTCGCACAGTAGGTCGCGCAGAACTCCTCCCGCCGCGCCCGTTATGGCTCCCATGAGTATGGCGATGACAATGGGTGCGCCCGCCTCTTCGGCGATGCGAGTTCCGACTATGGTGAAGAGACCGAGTCCGAAAGCGTCAGCGACGAGTAGAGAGAGGCGCGGCGGTCTATAGAAGCGGGTGAGTATTACAGTGGACAGGGCGACCGCCAGGATGACCGCCAGGTAGATACGGTCCCCGATCCAGAACACCGGGTGCCGGTCTAGAAGTAAGTCCCGGATCGTACCTCCTCCCGTGGCCGTCACAAACGCAATGACTATCACCCCAAAAGTGTCCATGCTCTTTCGTCCCGCGCTCAGAGCACCGCTGACAGCGAAGACGGAGATCCCGAACAACTCCACCACATAGAGCAAGACAGAGGAAGTCAAACTCGTACTCCAAACACGACGACCATGCATTTTGACTTCGTCACGTCTGTAGACCCCGTTCTCTGGAAATTGATACGACAACCGCCTGATTGTAGTCGGATCCTCGGTGACAAACCTTCGCTAGGTAGAGGAGACTATCTTGCCGTCGTGGATGACGATTTGGACGTTCTCAAGAGCTTGGATGTCGACGAGTGGATCCCTGTTTACGACAAAGATGTCGGCGGTCTTGCCTCTTTCGAGGGTGCCGATCTCATCTTGCAGGCCGCCGACCATCGCGCCGCCGCGGGTGGCGGCTATTATCGTTTGCATCGGGGTAAGTCCTGCGGCTTTCCAGTGCTCGATCTCTTCCATCGGCATCCCCAACTCGACACCGGGATTGCCGAAGTCGTCGCCGAGAGCCAGAGTTCCGCCAGCCTCCACGAAACGGCGCAGGTTGTCATACATCACCGGCAAGGTCGTAAAGTTCCATTCGACGGCTTCGCCGTTATCCTCGGCGATGTTCTGGTAGACGTCGATGGTTGGTGTGAGCGTCACGCCGCGTTCGACCATCTCGCGGATCACACTGTTCGGGATAGTGTCGCGAGGCGCGTGCGCCGCGTCGTCCACGCCGTTCTCGACCGCCCGGCGCAACCCGGAAGCGGTATCCGCGTGGACGCTGACGCGGATACCGCCATCGTGCGCCGCCTGGGTTATTGCCTGGATCTCTTCGTCCGAGAGTTCCGGCCAGCCCGTGTCCATCCGACCGCTGACGGCGATCTTTATGTGATCCACACCCTCGGAGAACAAGCGTTCGATCTGAGACTTCGCGTCGTCGGGTCCCCGGACGGCGAGCGCCGGATAGTCCGGGCCGTAGATCGGGATGGGATGTCCGCCCGGCACCGTGATCATGGGACCAGAGACGAGCAATCGCGGCAACTCCGCATCCTCACTCTCTGCAGTCGCTTGCTTGCGCCCGATCAACTCTTCCGAAGCTCCGCCGAGATCCAACACAGTCGTCACTCCATCCCGGGTCCAGGCGCCCGTCTCCTCTAAAGTGGCGTACCGACTGTGGACGTGAGCGTTCACGAAGCCCGGCAAAATGGTCCCGCCTTTCACGTCCACGACGCGCGCACCGTCCGCGACCCGCAGGCTGTCGGACTTCCCGACGGCCACGATCCGATTTCCCTTTACAGCGACAGCGGCTTCCTCCAGCGGTTGAGCGCCGGTGCCATCCACCAGAGTACCGCCCATGACAAGGAGATCCGCCTCAATCTCCTCTGGCTGCTCCTGAGACTTCCGGGTAGATTGTTGCGTCTTCTCTTCTCCACCCTCCCGAACGGTCGAAGGCTCGGAAGTCTTGGCCGAGTCCGTCTCCTCCGGCGTCTGGCCGCCGCAAGCTCCCATCAGCGGGATGCAGAGCAGGATGGCAAACAGTCTTAGTCGCTTAAATTGGAAGGAGTGAGAGGTCTTCATTTCGCGCCAGCGTCCTCCAGGATTTCAATGATCTCCTTGTAGTCGCTCTTTCGCGCGTGTTCGAGCGGTGTCACGCCGTCGCCGTCGGCGAGGTTCACGTCCGCCCCGGAGTCGACCAATAGGCGCACGACTTCGGTGTGTTGCGAGCCGCCGTCTCCAAGGATGATGGCTTCGAGCAGGGCCGTCCATTCCAGGTTGTTCACGTGATCCACGTCGATATCCGTGTTCAGGAGTTCCTTTACGATCTCAGCGTAGCCACGCTCGGCGGCCCGTATCAGCCCGGTTCCGTTGTAGCTGTCGAGGCTGCCAATGTCCGCGCCGTTTTCAAGCGTCAGGCGCAACAGACGCGGGTCGTTGCCAATCTCGCTGGTAGAGATGAGGTACGCGCTCTGTTCGGTATCGTCCTTGGCGTTTACATCCGCACCGGCTTCGATCAGCTTTCGAGCCACCTCCAGATGGTTTTCGTAAGACGCCGCGACCAGCGCCGTGCGCCCGGAATCGTCGCGATTCTCCACGCTCGCGCCTTCCTCCAACAGACGTTCGACCGCCGACAGATCGCCTCGCTCTGCCGCCGATACGAGATCCGAGTTCATCCCACTCGATCCATCTTCCCGATCCACCGAAGACCCGCAAGATACCACCAGAACAAGAAATAGAGCGGCCACGAGCGGACCAGCCCATTGGAGCCTCGATGAGAACGAATGTTGAGATAATCTTTGGATAGCAGCCTCTCGGTTGACGGACAATAAGTTACGATAAGCTTCACTTGTACTAGTATAGAAGGTCAGGAACAGATCACGGGAGTTGGATTGGCGACGAAGCGCGGGTCAGTTGGGTTCTCCATAGGCGAGGTTTCGCAGTCGATAGGGCTCGCGCCTCAGACGTTGCGGTTGTGGGAACGTGAGCGTCTAGTGCAGCCTCGGCGGACGGAGCGCGGGTATCGAGTTTATACGGAGCCGGACGTGGAACGGCTGCGTGAGGTCAAGCAGATGAGAAAAGTAGAGGGGCTGAACTTCGCTGCCATCCGGAAGCAGATCGGGACCGCAAAGACTCCTCCTTCCACCAACGGCGTATCACGACTGAACGATAAACCCGGCGAGCAACTCCGCAGACTACGCCTCAAAGCCCACCGGACGCTAAAGGATGTCTCCGAGGCTACGGGCCTTTCTATATCGTTTGTCTCCGCGCTGGAACGTGGCGGATCGGGGGCATCCATAGCATCGCTGCGGTTGCTAGCCAGTGCCTACGGCGTGAGTATGCGGGAGCTATTCGGCGCGGATCTCGACGAGTCAAGCCCGCTAGTCCGCACGGACGAACGTCCCACGATGCAATGGGACAATGGCGTGCGCTTCGAGCAGATGTCCTCCGGCGACAAGTCGATGGACCCCTCATACATAAAGGTTCCACCCGGCGCGGGCAGCGAGGGCTTCTACTCCCACAGCGGAGAAGAGTTCATCTACGTCATCTCCGGCACGCTCTACGTCGAACTCAAAGACCAGGAAAGCCACGCCCTAACTCCCGGCGACACTCTCTACTTCTCCTCCACTACCCCACACCGTTGGTCCGCCGGTGACGAACCCGTCGAGGCGATCTACGTCAACACCCCACCGACTTTCTAGGATTTCTGGATGACAACCGACTCACGCCTCGAAGCCCTGCTCTCCATACCGGCCCTCGCAGCCCCCGCCGTCTCATCTGACGGCACCTGGGTAGCGTGGAGCCTGTCGCGGGTCGGGCCAGCAGCGGACGTGTTTGCCGCTCCGGTCGACGGCTCGGTTGCTCCGGTTCGCATGACAGATACGCCGGACGATACGTTTGTGGTCTCATGGACGCCGGATGGCGAATCCGTCGTGCTTGAGGAAGACCATGACGGAGATGAGCGAGCGCGACTATTCCGGGTGCGATTGGATGCGCCGGGTGTGATGGAGCCTTTGACAGAAGAAGCACCGGATTACTTTTTGCAGGGTGGGCAGTTGCATCCTGATGGGCGGTGGCTGGTTTATGGGGCGAACTTCGATTTCGAAGTTGGAGAGGAGATCGAGGCCACCTGGATCCTACGCCACGACCTAGAAAATAACGAGCGCCACGTACTCGCTCGTCCCGAGCGTAGCGCCTTCGTGGAACCGCAAATGAGCCCTACCGGAGATCGTGTGCTCTACCATCGCAGCGACGAGCATCCGGAGGGACGCCAGGTCTGGCTCGTGGATATCGAAGGCCGGGAAGACCAAGAAATATTGAACTTCGGACCCCGAAAGAAAGTCTCCGCTTCGTGGTTCCCGGACGGCAAGCGCATCTTGTTCGTGGCCGAGACCGCGACCCACCGCCGGGTCGGCGTGTGGGAGAACAGCGAAGTACGCTGGCTCCTAGATAACGTACAGCGCGACGTGGAATACGCTTTTGCGCCACCCAATGGTGGCCCCGTGGTTACGGTGGAGATAATTTCCGCAGGGGTGCGGGCCTCGCTGCTGGATGCTGAAAGCGGTAAGGAAACTCGCCTGCCGGAGACCGACGGTAATCTGGTGCCGCTTTCGCCCATCGAGGGTGGAGGGTGGATTGTCCTTCGTTACGATGCCCGGAATCCAGTGGATCTCATGCGTTGGGATTCCACTTCCAGACCGACGAGCATCACCGGACTCCCGGATCTAACGACCGTGGACAAGGATAGCCTAACCTCTGCGGAAGACTTCCGTTGGACTTCAGTGGATGGGATGGAGATACAAGGCTGGCTGTATCGTGCGTCTGTGGAGTCTGTCGGGACTGTCGTGCTCGTTCACGGCGGTCCGACCAGCCACGCCGAGAACCGCTTCAATGCTCAAATCCAGTATCTTGTCTCGCGAAACTTCCACGTGTTGACGCCCAATTACCGGGGGAGTACCGGCTTCGGATTAGCGTTCCAGGAATCCATCAAGGAAGATGGCTGGGGCGGGCGGGAACAGGAGGATATACAGGCTGGGATCCAAACCCTAATAAAATCCGGTATCTCGGAAGCCGGAAAGGTCGGCGTAACCGGGACTTCTTACGGCGGATACTCAGCGTGGTGGGCCATAACGCACTGGCCCGTCTCCGTAGTCGCCGCCTCCGCCCCCATTTGCGGCATGACCGACCTCGTCGTCGATTACCACACCACCCGCCCGGACCTTCGCCCCTACTCCGAGGAGATGATGGGCGGCACCCCCGACGACGTCCCCGACCGTTACCACGAACGATCCCCCATAAACTCCGTCGCGAACATCCACGGCAAGCTCCTCGTCATCCAAGGCCAAAAAGACCCGAACGTCACACCCGAAAACGTCCACGCCGTCGAGAAAGCTCTAAAGAACCACGATATTCCCTACAACCTGCTAGCTTTCGAAGACGAAGGCCACGGCATCGCCCGTCCGCAAAACCTTCGAACCCTCTATTCCCGTCTGGCGGACTTCTTCGAAGGAGCGTTCACCGATGGCTGATCCAAGACCGACATGGCCCACCGTACAAAATCAACCCCCGAAAATACGGCCATCGGTATATTTTCAACACCGAGTATCGTGAGTACAATTCTTGCAACTTGACCGCGTTACTGTAACCATGTAGCATTCGTGAAAGTAAAGTGCTTTTCGGCACTAGCCAGAGAAGGAGGCGTTATGGACGTAATGCGGGGACTTGGAGAGACCGGGAATCGCACCTCTCTGGCGGGTGTCGACAATTTGATGTTGCATTTCACGCCGTATGGCGAGGATTGGTCGAAGCTGCCGGTGATCGTCTCGGGTGACGGCTGCTACGTCAAGGACGATAAAGGCAACCGCTACATAGACGGTCTCGCCGGATTATTCACGACGCAGGTCGGACACGGGCGGACGGAGCTTGCCGAAGCTGCGGCTACGCAGATGAAAGAGCTTGGATTCTTTCCGAACTGGAGCTTCCAGCATCCAAGGAGTCTTGAGCTTGCGGCCAAAATCGCCGAGATAGCGCCGGGGGATCTGAACTCCACGTTCTTCGTTTCGTCCGGTTCAGAGGCGGTCGAGTCGGTCATCAAGCTGGCCCGGCAGTACCACAAGGCAAACGGCGAGTCTGAACGCTACAAGTTCATCTCCCGTAAGATCTCCTACCACGGCACCACGATGGGCGCGCTCTCATTGACGGGGCTCCCATCTTTCAAAGCTCCTTTCGAGCCGCTACCGGCGGGATTCATGCACGTAGCGAACACGCAACAAGACCCCGAAGGCGCTGCGGACGCCATCGAGGAAGCGATAGAGTTCGCGTCACCGGAGACCGTCGCGGCGGTCGTTCTGGAGCCGGTTCAGAACGCCGGTGGATGCCTCGTGCCGCCGCCAGAGTATTGGACGCGGGTGCGTGAGATCTGCGACCGTCACGGTGTGTTGCTCGTATCGGACGCCGTGATCTGCGCTTTCGGACGACTCGGAGAATGGTTCGGTATCGAACGCTTCGACGTAGTGCCAGACATGACCACGTTCGCCAAAGGCGTTACCAGCGGGTATCTACCGATGGGCGGCGTGGTGGTGAACGATAAGATCTCCGACACGCTACGTCAGAACGCCCCGATGTTCTCCCACGGCTCGACCTTCGGCGGGCATCCGGTCGCGGCGGCGGTCGCGCTGGAGAACATAAACATCATCGAACGCGAGAACCTTTTGCAGAACGTCCACAACCTCGAAGGACACTTTGAGAGCGAACTGAAGCGAGTTGCGGAAGATCATCCAATAGTCAAGGAAGTTCGTGGGATGGGCTTTTTCTGGGCGGTGGAAGTAAACCCGGAACGAGCAAACGGCACACCGCTCACCGAGGACGAATACCAGCAATACTTCCGAGGCGTACTGTCGCGGAGGCTGCTGGAGAACGGGCTCATATGCCGGTGCGACGACAAGGATGAGCCGGTCATACAGTTCTCGCCGTC
>JBGTDE010000402.1:0-2879 GCA_041748475.1 Rubrobacteraceae bacterium
ACGGTTGGCGAGCAGGTTTTGGCTAACTAGGACAATTCTCATGATGAGTGGTATTGTGACATCTTGTAACCACTAACATCCACTCCACCAATGCTCGAATAACCTTATGAAACGTTTCCCTTCGATCATAAGGTGGTCTGGACATGAGCGACATTCAGACGTAGGAAGCCCGATAGTTGCGCGTGGTTTGAGGTGCGGGTAGCATCTTGGAGGGTGCGGATGGGAAAAGTCGGGTGTCGAGGTTTATTTGGCCTCGACATCCATATGAAAGGGGAAAAGCGTTGATCGAGAACCCGTATTATTCGCCGGAATTCCACGGGGAGTATGAGATGTTTGATCTGGGGGATTTCGTACTCGAAGAGGGCTATACGCTGCGAGACTGCAAGCTCGCGTACACGACGTTCGGGGAGTTGAACGAGGCGAAGGACAACGCCATCCTCATCACGACGTGGTACTCGGGGACGCACCAAATCTTCCGGGATGCCTACATCGGCTCCGAGCACGCGCTCAATCCAGAGAAGTACTTTATCGTGGTGATCAACCAGATCGGCAACGGCCTCTCCTCATCGCCGCACAACACCGACGGCCCGCACGCCATGAGCCGGTTCCCTCACGTCAGGATAGGCGACGACGTCCGGGCGCAGGAACGACTCCTCAGCGAGCAGTTTGGCATCGAAGAACTACAACTCGTTACGGGCGGTTCGATGGGAGCGCAGCAGACCTACGAGTGGGCCGTAAGATTCCCCGAGAAAGTGAAACGGGCCGCCCCGATAGCCGGGACCGCTAAGAACACCCCGCACGACTTCATCTACACCGAGACTCTGATGGAGACAATTACCTGCGACCCCGCCTTCAAGGACGGTTGGTACGGGTCCGCCGAAGAGACGCGGAATGCCCTGGCCCGACATGCCCGGATGTGGTCGGTCATGGGGTTCTCGACGGAGTTCTGGAAGCAAGAGCAGTGGAGGCCGCTCGGTTTCGCCTCGGCGGAAGATTTCCAGGTGGGGTTCATGGACGCCTACTTTCAGGTGATGGACCCGAATGACTTGTTGTGTATGGCCTGGAAGTGGCAACGGGGAGATGTCAGCCGCCTGACCGACGGCGATCTTTCGGCGGCACTTGGGCGCGTAACGGCCAAGATGTTCGTCATGCCCATAAGCGAGGATATGTTCTTCCCCGTGCGCGACTGCGAAGCCGAGCAGAAGCTCGTCCCGAACAGCGAACTTCGCGTCGTGGATAGCGTGGCCGGTCATCTAGGTCTCTTCGGCTTCGAGGAGGGCTACATGCCTCAGATAGATCAGCACCTCGGAGAACTGCTGGATCAGCCCGCTTAGGAACCAACTCCAATGGAGCGGTACCGATACATACAAAGGCTTTCACCTGCCGCTCCAGATGGACGAGCTATTCGCTAGATGAACCGTTACTCTAGACTTTGGCGGTGCTTCACCATCTCGACTCAGAGAATTGAAGGCCATCGGTGTGGGGCTGGCGACAGACGACTTTGGGACCGGCTACTCCAGCCTGTCGTATCTCCGGCGCTTCCCAGTGGATTATCTCAAGGTAGATCTCTCCTTCGTCGACGGAACTGGGCAGGATCCGGGAGACAACGTTCTGGTGGCCGAGATAGTGGACCTCGCTCATGCTCTCGTACTCACCGTCGTGGCGGAGTATGTGGTTACTGAAGAGCAACTCGCGCTACTGAGAGAGATGAAGTGTGACTTCGTCAAGGGCTACTGCTTCGCAAAGCCCGTTCCAACGGAGAAGGCGAGTGCCTTGCTGACGGATCAATCGTAATCCGAGTAACGGGATGCGGATCGGACGGCGTGTGTTTATGAAGGGATTCCCAAAAATTCACTCGTTAAAGGTTTATTTCCGTTCGTCCGACAAATACTATATGGTCTGCGATCAGACCACGCGAAGCCTAGTACACGACTTTTTGGGGGGAATATGCGGCGTATCTTTTTGGTTTTTCTGGCGGTATTTGTCGCCGCTTCAATAGTGTCGATGACGGAAGGTCAGACTGATTCGGCCTCTGCGGCCACTTCGGTTCGGAAGGCGGACAGCATCCTCGGCAAGCGAATCTACGGTCAGACTCGTGTAAAGAGGTACGCTCGCTCGGCGGGATGCACGAAATACATTATGAGAACTATCCCGCTGTACTACGAGATCGCCCCGAGGAGGAACATAGCCCCGGATGTCCTGGTGGCGCAGGCGATCATTGAGACCGGTTGCGGTCGTTACGGGGGTGATTCCAAGCCCTGGAACATGGCCGGAATAAAGAAGGGCGGCATCGTGGGCGACGAGCCAAAAGACTTCGAGGTTCCGAGGACCGCTCGTCAGGGTGTCAGAATGCACGTCAACCACATGGCCGCCTACACGGGCAAGAGCCCTATCGGAACGCCCCACGACCGATTCCACGATGCCCGCGCAGCGCAGAGAAGCCGTGGATATTGGGTGAGGAATATCAGTCAGTTGGGTGGCGGTGTCTGGGCCGTCGACCCGAACTACGACACCAAGATCCGTCGTACCCTCGACGCGATTTAGGGTTGGCGGCGTTTGGCAGGGTATTTGGTACACTAGCGTCCGCCGCGCTAAGCGGGGAGATGGCGATGCCCTGTACCTGCGATCGCCTAGCAGGGCTTAATTCCCCGCCCGAGGCGTGAACCGGATTCAGTTGAAACCGGTGCGGCCGGTGTTGATCGCCCGGTCTCGGGCAATGAAGCCTCGTGAATCGTGTCAGGACCGGAAGGTAGCAGCACTAAGCGGGTAACTTCATGTGCTATCGGGGCAGCCGGGCTGGAGTCGGCGGCTGGTAGTTCGCTGGACGCGCAAGCGTCGACGGCGGGGTGCGCGGTTTTTTGAAGTTTTCGTGGCGAGCC
>JBGTDE010000403.1:0-2063 GCA_041748475.1 Rubrobacteraceae bacterium
CCCGATGGTTTGCTGAGTGGAGCCGGACGGGTTCGAACCGACGACCTCCGCGCTGCCAGCGCGGCGCTCTCCCAACTGAGCTACGGCCCCTCAAAAGCCATCAGAGTATAGTTAGCCTCTTACCAAGTGTCAACGCGAACCGGCTAACACGCTTGTTCTAGGTTTCCACAACCTCCTGTGGAGCGCTTCGCCAGAGGGATTCGAGCCGGTAGTAATCGCGAGCTTCGTCGGTAAATACGTGGACAACGATGTCGGTGAAGTCCAGGCTGATCCACTCGCTAGCCTCGTCGATGCGCCGGGTGCGCGGTCGATGACCTTCCTCAACCATTCGAGCTATCACCTCTTCGGCGATACGCTTTGCCTGGCGGTCGGTCTCCGCGCTGGCGACCACGAAGTAGTCCGTGTACGAGACCAACTCCTTGAGGTCTATGATGGTTACGTCCTTACCGAACATCTCGCTCGCGGCACGAGCGGCAATCTCCGCCATACTGCGGGTCAGTGCTTCGCCCTCATTCATCGTGTCCTTGCGAACCGCCGACTCGTCTCCTCTCACAGCGTCTCCTCGCTCAAGCTCCGCTCATCCTTTCTCTTGCCGTCTCGAACATACAGTCCTCGCTCCACAATAATCTCACGCACCACCTCCGGTACTAGATAACGGACACTCTTGCCCTGCAACAATCTACGACGAATACCCGTCGCGGAGATATCCACTCGCGAACACTCGACCGGGAAGATCCTGTCGAAGTTTTCCAGGTTCGCCTCCAGGTGATCCAACTTCGCGAGATCAAAACCTGGCCGCGTAGCCGCCACCATGACGACTTCCTCAAGCAACCGATCAGGGTCTCTCCAGGTCAACAGATTTGACACCTCATCGGCTCCCGTTATAAACAGCCACTCATCCCCCGGCGATGTTTCCTTCAACATCGGCACGGTCTCGACCGTATGCATCGCCCGACCAGCATCGACCTCGACCCGATCAACAGAGAACCGCTCGTTATCAGCGACGGCGGCTTCGACCATCGCGAGCCGATCCAGGGCGCTCGCCCGCACGCTCGAAGCTTCTTTGTGAGGCGGAATTCCGCCAGGCACGAAGACGACATGGTCCAGTCGCATCTCCACCAGGACTTGCTCGGCGATAATGAGATGTCCGATGTGAATCGGGTCGAAGGTTCCACCGAAGATGCCGATCCTCTCACTCATCGGAAATCGAACGCACTCTCGCCGATACGAACCTCATCCCCAGTCTCAGCCCCGGCCCGCCTGAGCGCGGCCACAATACCCTTCTTCTCCAGCTGTCGCTGAAAGTTCTCCACAGCCTCCGGGCTCTCCCAGTCGGTCTTCATCGCCATCCGCTCTATTTCTTCACCCCGCACCTCATAACCGCCGTTATCCGCCTCGACTCGCATACCACGCCACTCTGGGCGGAACGTCCGATGCGCCCTCTCAAGCGTCTCGACGACAGATTCACTCTCGGTCATCTCCCGTAATCGAGCCTCCAAAACATCCCTGAATTCCTCTACACCCTCGCCAGTAGTCGCCGAGATCTGCAGCGCGGTCGGGAAAGCGTCCCGCAGATACTCGCGCAGTTCGTCATCCAGAAGGTCGATCTTATTTAGCGCGATCACCACCGGCTTGTCCGACAGCCGCGCCGCGTGAAGCTCAGCCCGCAACGTACCCTCGGCCCCTTCCGGGTCTTCGCTCGCGTCCAGCACCAATGCAAGCAGCCGAGCCCGCGCCACATGCCTCAAAAACTGGTTTCCGAGACCGCGCCCATCGCTCGCACCGGAGATAAGCCCCGGTATATCCGCCACCACGAACGGCGACCGATACTCTTTCTCATCAACGACTCCAAGCTGCGGCGTGAGCGTCGTGAACGGATAATCCCCAACCCGAGGCCGTGCGGCACTCAAGCGTGCCAGGAGCGAAGACTTTCCCGCATTCGGCAAGCCGACTAGTCCCACGTCCGAGAGGACCCGGAGTTCCAGCCGGATGGCCCGTTCCTCGCCTGGCAGCCCACGCTCCCGGAAACCGGGTGCTTGGCGGGTGGACGTGGCGAAAGAGCT
>JBGTDE010000404.1:0-2584 GCA_041748475.1 Rubrobacteraceae bacterium
GCCGTTTTTGGAGCGTTTCGGGCGGTCGGCGGAGGCTGGTTTTGGCGCTGTCGAGTTCTGGTGGCCGATGGGGGAGGATCCCGCGGAGGTGGAAGAGGCGGTCAAGGCTGCCGGGGTGGATGTCGCACTCTTCAACTTCGATGCAGGAGATATGCCTAATGGTGAGCGGGGCCTGGTGAGCGATCCCGACCGTCAGGAACAATTCCGAGAGAACGTGCCCGTGGCTTTGGAGTTGGCGCGTTCTTTGGAATGCCGGAGGATGAACGTGTTACTTGGGCATGAGAAGGAAGGTTTGGATCGTGAGGAGCAGCTAAGTTTAGCCCGAGAAAACGTGAGGTTCGCGGCGGATGCGGCTCAGGATGCTGGCGTGGAGGTCGTAGTCGAAGCGGTAAATACGTTCGAGAACGGACCTTACCTCGTCCATACGACAGAGGAGGCCGTCGAGTTTGCTCGGAGTATTGGGGAGGACGTGAAGATACAGCACGATTTTTATCACATGCAGCGGATGGAGGGGAATCTGGTTGCGAACTTGCGGGAGTATTTTGGCACGATCGGGCACGTTCAGATCGCGGATTCACCGGGACGCGGAGAGCCTGGGACGGGTGAGATCCACCACCCCTACCTTCTCGGTGTTCTGGAAGAGCTTGGCTACGATGGATACGTCGGACTCGAATACAACCCAACGACTGAGACAACCGAAGAGAGCTTCGCCTGGCTGCCGAAGGAACTGCGCGGCGGAGATGTAAGCGTCGAAGAACTCGTACTTTAGAGGAGGATCAAGATGGCGAAAAAAGTAGGTTTTATAGGGCTCGGTATCATGGGCAAACCGATGGCCCACAACCTGATCGAAGCCGGTTACGAGTTGGTTGTCTACAACCGCAGCCGGGAGTCGATGGACGAGCTGGCCGGAGAAGGCTCGGAGACCGCCGAAACTCCCCGCGAGGTTGCGGAGAAGAGTGACATCGTAATCACCATGCTCCCCGATTCGCCGCAAGTGAGTGAGATCGTGGCGGACGAAGGTGGCATCCTCGAAGGCGTCAAAGAGGGATCGCTCATCATAGACATGAGCACTATTTCGCCGGTCGTTACCGGTGAGCTGGCTGAAAGGATACAGGAGAAGGGTGCGTCGATGCTCGATGCTCCGGTTTCTGGGGGTGATGTTGGGGCGCAGAATGGGACGCTTTCGATCATGGTCGGTGGCGATGAGGCTGATTTCGAGCGTGCGAAGCCACTCTTCGATGTAATGGGCGGCACGGTGACTCACGTGGGGCCGACCGGGGCGGGGCAGGTGACGAAGGCGGCCAACCAGATCGTGGTGGCCTTGACTATCGAGGCTGTTTCGGAAGCGTTGGTGCTTGGCGCTCGCGGGGGTGTGTCGCCGGAGAAGATCCTGGACGTACTCGGCGGTGGACTCGCCGGAAACAAGGTTATGGAGGTCAAGCGAGAGAAGTTCTTGTCGCACGATTTCTCGCCGGGTTTCCGTTCCGAGTTACATCATAAGGATCTGGGAATCGCGTTGGCGGCGGGACGCGAGTATGGCGTGGCGTTGCCTGTCACGGCGATGGTGGATCAAATGCTCCTGACCATGAAGAAGAAAGGCTGGGGAGGCGAGGATCACTCCGCGTTGCTGAGGGTGATCGAAGACCTCTCGCAAGAAGAAGCGAAATAGATTAGTCAGCAAAAATTCTGTCTGTAGACCTGCAAGGCTCTTGGGAAAGGAGAGATGCGCATGGCGAGGATGAACGTGATGGACGCCGTTGTCGGGGTGATGGAGGACGAGGGTGTGGAGGTGGTATTCGGGGTTCCGGGGGCGGCGATCCTGCCGCTGTACAAGGCTATGAGCAAGTCTGAACAGATAAAGCATTACTCCGTGCGGCATGAGGAGGGGGGCAACCATGCGGCGGATGGTTATACGCGGGTAACGGGTAAGGTCGGGATCAACATAGGCACTAGCGGACCGGCGGGTACCAACATGATCACCGGTCTCTACACTTGCCAGGCCGATTCGATCCCACAGATCTGCATTACGGGCCAAGCGCCTACGAACGTACTGCACAAAGAAGCCTTCCAAGCGGTGGACATCGTGGAGATCGCCAAGCCGGTTACCAAGTGGGCCGTGCAGGTGAAAGAACCGGGCCAGCTTGTCTGGACTTTCCGGGAGGCGTTTCGCATTGCCCAGGAAGGTAGGCCGGGCCCGGTCTTGATCGACCTGCCGATAGATGTACAGAACAGCGGCCTCGACGTAGACTTCGACGTGGAGCGTGGTGGCCGGCTCCGCTTCGATAAGCCAGAAGGCAGCCCGACGGCCATACGGCAGGTCATCGAGATGATTCTGGAGGCCGAGCGGCCCGTGCTCATGCCCGGTGGCGGAAGCATCATTGCTAACGCTTCGGAGGAGTTGATCGACCTCGCTGAGTACTTGCAAGTCCCCGTCAGCCCGACTTACATGGGCAAAGGGATCATCCCCGAGGATCATCCGCTGTATATGGGCATCGTCGGACTTCAGACCAGCCAGCGGTTTGCCAACGCGCTCTTCCTCGAAAGCGACCTCGTAGTGGGGATCGGCAACCGTTGGGGTGATCGT
>JBGTDE010000405.1:0-5238 GCA_041748475.1 Rubrobacteraceae bacterium
GGAGATGTCATCGTGGCGGAAGTCGCCGGGCGTTCGATCATCGTCACCCGCGACAAGCACGGCGACCTCAACGCCTTCCACAACGTTTGTCGCCACCGGGCCGCCAAACTGCTCGACGAAGACACCCGCGCCGTTCGTAACAACCGCATACGCTGCCCGTACCACAGTTGGACCTACGATCTCGAAGGAGCTTGCCTCGGCACACCACTCTTCGAAGGCTCGGATATTCCAAAAGAAGCTCAGGCCGCGTTCGATATGAGCGAGATCAAAGGCTTCGACAAGGCGGACTACGGACTCCTGCCCGTCAAAGCCGAAAGCTGGGGCTTCCTGGTCTGCGTCAATTTCGACCCGAACGCCGGGCCGCTCACAGAGCAACTTGGCGACCTGCCCGACCGTTTCTCGGACTACAAGCTAGAAGAGTGGGACGTGGTGCGGGAGAAGGGCTATGAAGTCTCGGCGAACTACAAGCTCGTCGGCGAAAACTTCCTCGAGTACTATCATCTCCCGTGGGTTCACCCAGAGCTTGTACAAGTCTCCCGTATGGAGGACCATTATCGGTGGCAGGGTCCGGGTTTGTACTCGGGCTTCTGCACGAGCCCCATCTCCCAAGACACTGAGAGCGGCGGTTTGCAGGGGTCTCTGCCGTCCTTGAGCACGCTCGGCGACGAGGATTCCACGAGCGCCCGATTTGTCTTGTTGTTCCCCAACGTTGCGATCTCCGTCATGCCCAATCACGCTTTCGTCATCATCGCGAATCCCGAGGGGCCGGATCGGACCGTGGAGAGAACCGCGCTTCTCTCGCATCCTGAGTCGCTGGAGAGTTCCGACGTGGAGACGGAGTTAGATCAACTAGCCCGGTTCTGGGATCTCGTAAACCTCCAGGACATCGAGATCGTCGAACGAGTTCAGCAAGGCATCTCCAACCCCGCCTACCGGGGCGGCAGGATGTGTTACCAGTTCGAGGACACGTTGCATCGGTTCCAGAATATCGTCATAGACAAGATGGTTGGTCTCGACCGCGTGCCGCCGGGAGACGACGAAGAGATGGTTCAAATGTTCAAAACTACCCAAGACTGATCCAAGGCCGAAAAGCGCGAAGTATAGAGTCGCAGTCCATACAGCCTGCTTGATTGAAGGAAAGACGAACTGAGGTAGATACAGTAGCGATATTGCCAAGAAAATGATAACGTTCGTGACGTGTGATGCATCCGAAGAAGTTATAAGATGTATCGACTGAGTAGCTCATGTAACCGATATAAGTGACCCCGAAAAAGGAAGGTACACTATGGGAGAGTACATCAGGCGACACACGAATCCTCCGGTATTTATCGCATCGCTGGTTGTCATATTTAGCGTGGTTTTATTTGGATCCATAGCCCCCGAGTCTTTCGGAGCGGGGGCTCAGGAAGTCCTCGACTTCATCTATGCATACTTTGGCTGGTTTATGATTCTCGCGGTTAGCTTCTTTCTGGTCTTCGTAGTGTCGTTGGCGTTTACGAGATATGGGCGGATCCGCTTGGGTCCAGACGATAGTCGCCCGGAGTTCAGCACGCTATCCTGGTTCGCGATGCTCTTTACCGCCGGTATGGGTATCGGCCTGGTGTACTTTGGTGTCTCCGAGCCGGTGAGTCATTTTACAAGCCCGCCGGTTGGTGAGGGTGGAACCGCAGCGGCGGCCCAGCAGGCCATGAACTACACGTACTTCCACTGGCTGCTACATCCGTGGGCCATATATATTGTGTTCGCGCTCTCTATAGCGTATTTTTCGTTTAGGAAAGGGTTGCCGCTCCGACCAGCGTCCGCTTTCTATCCTTTGATCGGGGATCGGATCTACGGCTGGCTGGGCAATGTGATCGACGTTCTGGCCGTCTTCGGTACTATGTTCGGGCTCGCGACCTCGTTGGGTTTCGGGGCGCAGCAGGTCAATGCCGGACTTAGTACGCTTTTTGGTATACCCAACAACGCAACCATGCAGATACTTCTTATAGCCATGATCTCGGGCCTCGCGGCTGTCTCCGTGGTGCTTGGTATCGACAAGGGCGTGCGCAACCTGTCGCTTATCAACATGTGGCTTGCTCTTGGTCTTGCGTTGTTCGTGTTTATCGTGGGTCCGACGCTCTTTATCCTCAACTCGGTGGCGAGCAGCATTGGATACTACGCTCAGAACCTTGTCGGGACCAGCTTGAATATGTTCACGATGAACGAAGCTGGCGCTGAGTGGCAGGCTGGTTGGACGCTGTTCTATTGGGCTTGGTGGACATCCTGGGCGCCGTTTGTGGGGATGTTTATTGCGAGAGTCTCCTATGGACGGACGATTCGCCAGTTCGTCGCGGGTGTGTTGTTCGCCCCGGCGGGTGTCAGCGCGGCTTGGTTTGTGATCTTCGGCGGAACCGGAATCAACTATATTATGAACGGCAAAGGCGGCGGGCTGGCTAACGCGGATTCCAGCAACGCCCTGTTCGTGCTAATGAATCAGTTGCCCATTCCAGGGATACTCAGTGTGATCGCCTCGGTACTCGGCATCATAGTGGTGGTGCTATTCTTCGCCACCTCCTCGGACTCAGGTTCGTTGGTGATCGACATACTGACCAACGGCGGCGACCCCAACCCGATCTGGCAGCAACGCCTGATGTGGGCGGTTCTCGAAGGTGTCGTGGCCGCTGTGCTGCTCGGTGCCGGAGCGGCCACCGGTGGAGACGCGCTTCTCGCACTCCAGTCAGCGGCTGTAGCTTCGGGTCTGCCATTCACCGTTGTACTGATCTTCATGTGTATCGGCCTGGCTCTGGCTTTGAGAAATGAACGAATGCCCGGTATGCAGCCATCGCCGGTCACGGATCGCCACCCACCGGAACCGAGCCAGGTGGCGAGTCGTTCCTCCGGCACCCCGGCGCCGCAAAAAGTCAGTGCCGAGGCTCTGGAAGAGCGGGGCCCACAACGCACGTAATAGATAATGGACTTCTGTAAACTGACGAGCGGGTGATGTTCCACCCGCTCGTCATGCCTGAGATCATCTGCCAAGTGGAGGTACTAAAGTGTCGGAACAAATTCCCGGTTCCTGGGCCGGTAAGGATGTCTTGCTCGCCAGAAACGGCGCGGCGGATTCCGAGAGGGTAACGCTAAAAGAAGTCAACGATACGGGTTTGGCCTACACGTACAAGGAAGGCGAGATAGGGGACGAGCCGGTCTTCGTGCCCTGGTCTTCCGTGAGTTGGATGCGGCCACTCGTGGCGCGGGACAACGAGAACCACCAAGAGGAAGAAGAGTAAACTAGCAACTTAGGAGGCAGAATGGGTAGTTCGCGTAGGAATCCGTTCCGGGGGTTTGTGGACACGCTGAGCGAGACCAACCGAGCTCGTGAGCGGTGGATGACTGGTAACGACGCGGGAGAAGACCGTCGTAGGGACCATACTACCGCTTGGATCCCCACGACCGACGTCTTCGCTATAGGGGACGATCTAGTGATCCGGGCCGAACTCGCCGGTGTTGACCAGAACGAGGTGGACCTGACGGTCTCAAGCGGGATGCTAACCATCTCCGGCGAGCGGAAGATAGACCTTGACGAAGATGAAGCCAGCTACTACGTCCGGGAGCGATTCTACGGTGTCTTCCGACGCGACATGACCCTACCAGAGGGAATAGACGAGAGTAGAATCAGCGCCAGCTTCAAAAACGGCCTGCTCCTCATCACTGTGAAAGACGGTGCCATAGCCACCAAACCCCGTCACGTCCAGATACAGACCGACCCTGGCTGAAGGGGATCTACCAATAGCACCTGCAGCGATGTCTCTCCGCAAATAAGAGCGCCCTCTGTAGAATCGAGCAATCCGTCTAGCAATAACAGTGGCCACTCTCTGGTTGAGGCTGCTTCCAGTCCGAGGAAGCAGCCTCAACCTAGACGCAAAGCCAACCTACTAGCCATCAACTCGAAAATGCCCTCGACTATCTCTGCCTAGACATTGCGCTCGCTGAGTCGCACGTCGAACGTCTGCTCTTGTCCATCTCGCAGCACCGTGACTTTCACGGTCTCGCCGGGCTTGTATTTGCGAAGCTCGGTGAGCAAGTCGCCGGAACTTCCGATTTTCACGGAGCCCACGGCGGTTACTATGTCCTCGGCTTTTATACCGGCCTGGGCTGCGGGTTCACCTGGCACTACTTCGGCTACAACGGCACCGGAGTCGGCCTGAAGGTTGAACTGCTCGGCGGCTTGGGAGGTGAGATCCGACAATGAGATACCCAGATAAGGGTGAGAGACTTCGCCGTTCTCTATGAGTTGATCGGCTATCGAGATCACGGTGTTCGAGGAGATAGCGAAGCCGATGCTCTCGGCTCCTGTCTGACCCGGTGGTAGGTAGGCGACGTTTATGCCGATCACCTCTCCAGTCCTATCGACCAGAGCGCCTCCCGAGTTTCCAGGCGAAATAGGAGCGTCGGTCTGCACCAAGTCAACCAGCGAGCTTTGCGCGCCGCCGGTAAGTTCAGCCGGAAGCTCCCGGTTTAGGCCGCTAACCACGCCCGCCGTAACCGTGGACTGCAGACCTTGAGGGCTCCCGATAGCCACGGCCATCTGTCCTGGTACGAGATCTCCGCTGTCGGCGAAGTCCGCCGCTGGTAGGTCGTTTCTATCCACCCGGAGCACGGCCAAGTCCGTGACTTCGTCACTACCGACGATCTCCGCTGGCTCACGGGATCCATCGGCGAAGACTACCTCCGCTGTGTCGGCGCTCTCGATGACGTGGTTGTTTGTGACGACGTAGCCGTCCTCGCTGTAGATGACACCGCTACCAACACCCTCTCCGCCGCCACCACCGCCGCGCACGTCTATCTGAACCGCCGACGGGCCGACCGTCGAAGCCACCCGAGCTACTGGCTCGTTCCCCGGCGCATCGGAAGTTTCGGATGAAGTCTGCGCTCCAGCTTCTCTGGAGCCCTCGCTGTTTGTGGCTAACAAAACCGCCACAACTACGACGATGGCTAGGATCGCCGCTAAGAGCCAGGATAACTTTCTTCCGGTTGCGTTCTGTATTCTCACGCTGCTACCTCCTCGGTGGGTTGGGTGATTCTCATGGGAGCGCGAAGGATGCCCTTGAGGGTTCGTTCGGCTTCCCGTTGTATCTGGCGGACTCTCTCGGTGGAGATACCGAGTTCGATGCCGAGTTCTTTAAGGGTTGTCTTCTTGCCGGTCTCCAGGCCGTAGCGTTCTATGAGTACGTGGCGGCTCGTCTCAGGGAGGTCTTTCAT
>JBGTDE010000406.1:0-5013 GCA_041748475.1 Rubrobacteraceae bacterium
TCACTGATCCACGTCCGGATCTTGTCGAGCGCGTGACCGCTGGATTGCGTGGCGGCGTCGACATAGTGCAACTCCGAGACAAGCACGCCTCCAGACAAGACCTGCTGCCGCTCGCCGAAGAACTTCGTGAAGCGTGCGAACGGGCTGGCGCATGGTTCACCGTCAACGACGACATAGAGCTGGCGCGGCTTTCGGGCGCGGTTGGAATTCATCTCGGCGAAGACGATTCCGAGACCCTGGAGGCGCGTTCCGTGCTTGGCGAGAACGTGATCATTGGACGTTCCGCCGGGAGTCTGGAGACGGCTCTGAATGTCGTGCGGGATGGGGCGGATTACGTCGGGGTCGGGGCGGTCTACGCGACCCCGACAAAGCCCGAGGGTCAAGTAGCGGGGTTGGAACTTGTACGCTCCGTCGCCCGTGAAGATCTCTCTGTGCCGTGGTTCGCTATCGGTGGCGTGACGCTTGAGACCGCGGGCGAAGTCGCCGAAGCCGGGTCTCACGGTTTCGCGGTGGTGCGGGCCGTTCTGGACGCGGATGACCCGGAGACCGCCGCCCGCGAGTTGCGCGACCTGTTGCCGCAGTAGATGGAAGGACTGGCGTGAAAGCGGATCTCGTCTCCGGCATTCTGCCTGTCCGCCTCGACGGTCGCATGCTGGTCCTGCAACGAACCACCGGAACCTGGGAGCCACCCGCCGGGCGACTCCAACCCGGCGAGAGTTTCGAAGAGGGAGCCGTCCGAGAAATGTACGAGGAGACTGGAATGCTCGTAGCTCCCCAGAAGATACTGGCAACCTGGGTGGGGGAGAGACCCGGTGGCGGAGCGTTGGCCGCTGTAACTTACGTTGGGCGGGTGAACGGGGGCGAAGTTCGGCTCTCTGGGGAACATCTGGACTATCAGTGGGTGACGCTCGAAGAATGGTTGGATCTCCCAAGCTGGTGGAGCCGCGAGAATATTCTGCGTGTCGCGACCGAGTTGCGTTCGTTGCCAGAGGAACCAGACCCTGAACCGTCGCCACCCGTCGAGAGCCCTGATGGTGGACCTGTTGCCGCGATCCTGGGTGCTGGGGTCGTGATCGTAGACTACGACTGGAACGAGCCGCGAGCCCTCCTGATGCGTCGCCTCAAACCACCACTCGACCTGTGGGAAAATCCCGGCGGAACCGTCGAAACCGGCGAAGACTTCGCCCTGTGCGCCAGCCGGGAACTGCTGGAGGAGACTAGCCTAAAGGCCGAGATACAAACCGCCTGGTGGACTCGTGTGGAGCCCTGGAAGGCTCCCGACGACCGCGAGCTCTACGCCGGTGTCGGCTTTCTAGCTCGTTACTCTGGCGGCGAAGTACGCCTCGAAGAGACCGCCCACGACTCGTTTATCTGGGCCACGCAGAACGAGTGGCGTGAACTCCATACCTGGTACTCCGGCGAAGAGTCGGACACTCTTTGGGATGAGATAGAGAGAATGCGCCTGTGAGTGAAGTGCGGCCCAAAGTGGCTCCTGGATCCCATCGCAAGAAGTGGCTCTACGCGACGTTCCTGCTAATAATCCCTAGCGTGTTGTGGACAGCGGCGGTTGTGGTTCCTTTTCTTCCGCTGGCGACGGGGGCTAAGGTGTGGTTGGCAGGAGGTTTCGCGGTAACGGCTGAGGTCGTGTTCTGGGTTTCGGCTGTATTTATCGGAAAGGAAGTCGCCAAGCGGTATCGGGAGTATCTGAATCCCCGTACCTGGTTTCGAGGGAAGCGAAGTTGAACGAGTTAGATGTCATCCGCAAACTCTCCAGCAACCTGCCGGACGCGCCGGAGGAAGTCATCGTCGGCATCGGTGACGACTGCGCCGTGATCCGGCTAGGAGACAGCAACTGGGTCGCCGCCGCGGACATGCTCGTCTCCGGCCACCACTTCGAGATGGCCTGGTCCACCCCCGAAGACGTGGGCTACAAGGCGGTCGCCGTCAACGTCTCGGATGTAGCTGCGATGGGCGCGACCCCGCGCTTCATCCTGGTATCCGGGGGCGCGGACGACTCTGAGACTACCTTGCGCTGCATGGAGGGCGTAATGCAAGCGTGCGCCGAGTTCGATGTCTTCCCGCTCGGCGGCGACACCACCCGAGCCTCTGCGCTTACCATCGACGTGGCTATACTAGGCGAGCTAACCGCTCCGCCCGTCCTGCGCTCCGGAGCCCGTCCAGGGGATCTACTGGCCGTCACTGGCGAGCTTGGAGCATCAGCAGCAGGGCTGCTAGCTTTACAGAACGATCACCGCGAACCCGAACGTCTCATCCATAAGCACCTGCGCCCCGAGCCACGAACTGCCGCCGGTAGAATAGCCGCTCGCCTGGGAGTCAGCGCGATGCTGGATCTCTCCGACGGCCTCGCTACGGATGCTGGGCGTATCTGCGAAGCCAGCGGCGTGGGATGCCGGGTGGAACTAGAGAAGCTTCCAATATCCGACGACACACGAGAGATCTGCGCCAGACTTGACCGCGACGCGGAAGAGCTAGCGGCCACGGGAGGAGAGGACTACGAGTTGCTGATCTCCGCTCCAGAGGATGTTGTGACGGCCCTAAGTGAAGGTCTGGAATTTCCCCTAACCGTGATCGGCTCGGTCATCGAAGGCGAAGGCGCTATCTTCCTTCGTAACGGCAACCCGGTCCAAAACCTGTCAGGCTGGGATCACTTCAGTTAGACAGTCGTACGATTCCCCTGACTAACTAAACCTCACACCGGCCATTCTTCGAGCGTCCAGCCCATGTTCCAGAACATCCACTCGTAGCGGCTCGTAGTAACAAAGGCTCTCTTGACGGTTTCTCTCTGGCTGTCGTTGAGGTCTTCGCAGACGTGGTCGGTCAAGTCCAGGACGGCCTCTACAAGGGCTCCGAAGTCTTCGCCACCGTAGGTCTCTATCCACTTTCGATATCTTGGATCCGGCGATCCACCATCCAGGAGAGCTTTTCCGACTTCTGCGTAGATCCAGTAGCACGGCAATACGGCGGCGAGTCCTTCGTGAAAATCACCCAGAGATGTAACCCTCAAAAGGTAGCTCGTATAAGCGAGCGTGGTCGGTGCTATGGGAGTCTGATCTACAACATCCTCCGGTAACCCGAAATCCTTCAGAAAGCCTTCGTGTAGGCTCCGTTCGACGACGATGGCTCCGGCGGCGTGTTCAGCGAACATGACCAGCGTGTCCTCACCGCCCGAACGCGCACCAACGAGGCTAAGGGCACGGGCGTAGTCGCGCAAGTAGAGCGCGTCCTGGATGACGTAGTGACGGAAGCATTCCTCCGGGAGCGAGCCGTCGGTGAGGCCACGCAGGAACGGATGGGAGAGTATCTCATTGTGGATGGGCTCGATGGAAGCCCAAAGCTCACCCGTAAAGCCTGTCCGCTGATTCCTCGCAGTCTCCGTCATACCGGCCTCCTGCCGTCGCCTATGAGCGCGAAATACCTCTCCGATTATACGTTAGAGGATACTCTGGAGCTTCACTCAAAAAGACCGAACCTCGAAGGAGTAGAGTACGTTGATCTCCAAATTTTTCCTGGCCCGCTGACCCGCTAGATCAGTTTTCTATGGAGTCGACTAGCACGCTTCGATCCTGGGAGGTTTCTTTGCCCGCGAGCCATTGCGGATACCAGGTGTTGACGTAGAGGTTCATGGGACGGTCAGGGATGCCTTCCTCGAAGGTTGTCATTGGACGATCGTCGACGTGGAAGATGATCTCGCCCTTCCGGTACTCGAATCCGTAGTCGTGGAATTTCTTTGTCGGGTCGAAGGGGAGATCCATTGTTCGGGTGTGTGTCTGCTCTCCATCTGCATAAGTTGTGAAGAGGATCTTGCCCTTCGGATCGTTGTGAATTTCGATGTCGACCTCGCTCTGAAAGTCCGGCGGCTCGTACAGGAAGAATCCGGTGATCGAAGTGGGTGCGTCGGGTACTTTTATGCGGGCGGTATACGAACCGTAACCGTACTTTTTCTCCGAGGAGATCTGGGCTCCATCGAAGTCTTTCTTAGGTATCTTCAACCGGAGATTGCCGTCTTTGGTATCCACGTTGTCGGATTGAAACTGGCCCCGGCCCAGTTTGTTCTCATCCTTCTTCCAGCGGTCGGGGTCCAGGGAGTCGAAGTCCTCGCGTTGTTGATAGACCCGAAAGGTCGTCTCGGACTTATCTAGCAACGCGGCTTCGGCATCTTTATCGGCGGGATCGTCGGTCCAGATGGCGGTGCGGGCGGTGTGCAGACCGGGGATGCTGAGGGGCTTCGTGGTGAAGCCCCGCGCTCCCGAGTCCTGTCCGGGCGTCAGCTCGACCGGGATGGCCGGAGCGTCGTACCATTCGCCCTTCGGATTTTTGACGCTGTAGCCCATCCAGTATGTGTAGCGAACCGTGGCGGTGCTTCGCATTCCGGCGGAGGCCAGCAACGGATACCCTGTGCGATGGTCTCCCGAGGCGATCTCGAAAGCGTTGATCTCCGCCCCAATGCGCGACACTTCTCCCGAGCTACCCGAACACCCGAAAGCGACCGCCAACAGAAGCGTCAGGAGGACACCAACACCGAAAAGACGAGACGCCGAACGTCGCGGCCCGCTCACGATGTCTCCAATATCTTACTGCGTGCGAACGCCCTGCACAGAATGCCGTAGCTCTGTTTCCCGCGCTCACGGTGGGTCGGCTCGTCCCAGCTATTCCACGAATAGGATGGGGACTTGACCCTGCCATCGGCCGGTACAGGATGAAGCCCGTCCAACTCGTAGGGACAATTCCAGACATTGCGGTGGTTCGGCATCATTGCGACGTTTTTACCAGATCGTGCCGCTCGAACGCATCCTGCAAGATGTAGTAGCTCTCCTTTTTACGTTCGTGGAAGTTTGGTTCCTCCCAGCCATCCCAATAGTAGCCGAGAGACTCTACTTCTTCCTTCGCGGCGCTGCCGGAGGGACGTGCGTTCGGGTAGATCCTCAATCCGCCTGCTTCGACGGGTTTGATTCCGTTTGCCTTGTACGGGTAGTCCCAGACCTTGAGGCTGCT
>JBGTDE010000407.1:0-2234 GCA_041748475.1 Rubrobacteraceae bacterium
GGCGCGCCGGAAAACTCGAAAAACTCGTGAACACATGAGGAGTGCCTGATTTGTACCAGAACTACCGGACTAGGCAACGCCCGACGACGAGGGTGCGCCTGTTCCGGGCCTCCCTGATAGTGCTCGCCGCCGCCCTTCTGGCGGTAGCCTTCATCTCCTTCCTCCGCTGGGGCAAGGTCGCGCGGCCCGTGGCGGAGACGAACGACATAAAGCAGGTCTCGACCGTCAAGGACGCCCAACTCGCCGTCTACGATGGCACCGGCTGGGAGACGCGCTTCTGGACCGGGATGAACCTCGGCGCTACGCTCCCCGGCCACGAGCCTGGAGAGTTGGCACCGACCAAAGAGGACTACCTGCGCTGGCTCCCAGAGATAAAGAACATGAACGTGGACGTTCTGCGCGTCTATACGATCCTCAACCCCGAGTTCTACGACGCCCTCGAAGAATTCAATTCCACCCGCGAGGACCCTCTGTGGGTCATCCAGGGTGTCTGGTCTCCCGAGGAGGAGCTCACGGGTGACGACCTGGAAGGCCGCGACGCATACACGCCTGAGATAACCAAGATATTCAACGACGAGGCCTCAGATGCGGTGAGAGTCGTACACGGTGACGCCGACATCCCCAAGAAGCCGGGCCACGCCAGCGGACGTTACCGTTCGGACATCTCCCGGTACATGCTGGGCTGGATCGTCGGCACCGAGTGGTTTCCTCCGGCCGTGCAAAAAACCGACCTCGCGAACCGGGGCATGGAACCTTTCTCCGGCAAGTATTTCCGCTCCACGCAGGATGCCACGCCGTTCGAGAGTTGGTCAGCATCGGTCCTCGACACTCTGGCCAAAGAGGAGATGAAGTACGGCTGGCAGCATCCCGTCGCGCTATCGAACTGGCCGACGACGGACCCGCTGAAGCACCCGGACGAGGCTAACGATCAGGAAGACCTCGTCTCCGTCGATCCCATGAACATCGAGCCAACGTCCTCCTGGAAAGCGGGCTACTTCGCCTCTTACCACATATATCCCGCCTTCCCGGACTTCATGCGTTATGAGCGGAAATATCGAGACTACAAAACACCCGAGGGCAAGAAAGACCCCTACGCCGGGTATCTCAACGAGCTTCGCGAGCACCACAAAGGGATACCCCTGATCGCGGCGGAGTACGGGACCTCCTCCGCGAGAGGCATGGCCCACCGTGGGGCCCTGGGGCGCAATCAAGGAAACCACACGGAAGAAGCACAGGGCAAGATAAACGCGGACCTGCTCGACGACATTCACGACGAAGGCCTGGACGGCGGCATCCTTTTCTCCTGGCAGGATGAATGGTTCAAGTTTGCCTGGAACACCGGAGAGCTGGAGATAAAAGATCGCCGTCCAATGTGGCTAAATCGTCTTACCAACGAGCAGAACTACGGCGTCATAGCCTCCGAGCCCGGAGAGAGCCAAAAAGACACCATTCGTCTGGACGGCAAGACGAAAGACTGGGACCAGCGAAGCAGCGTGGGAAACATTATCAACCGAATCTCGAACCGCCTCCTGGGGAGGGTCGCGGGCGTCACCGAACAGGGTTACGAGGACTTCGACCTGAGTGTCACGCATGATGAGGCCTACCTGTATATGCTCTTGAAGAAAAAAGATGGGGAGTGGAGTTTTCCGCGTGACGAGGTAAACGTGGGGTTCGGCACGCTGACCGGCGGCAGCGAGCGTGCGAAGCTGGAGCCGGGCCTTTCCTTTCCGGACGGTGGCTCTCAGTTCTTGCTGCGAATAAAAGACGAGGACGATTCCCGCATCCTGGTCAATAGCGCCTACGATACGCACACTTGGCTCTATGGGGACAAGCTCGACTACATTTCCGATCCCGTCATAGAGAAAGACCCGCAGGCGGGTGTATTCTTGCCGTGGAGGCTCGCGCTAAACCGGCCATTGACTCTACCTCAGACCGAACGCAAGATCCCCTTCGAGGACTACGAGGTGGGCGAGATGAGACCTGGTATCACTGACCCCTCGGACCCCGACTACGACAGCCTCGCCGACTGGTACGCCGAGGGTGACGTGCTGGAGATCCGCATCCCCTGGACGATGCTGGGCTTCACCGACCCAAGCAGCCTCAAGGTCTGGGACTACCCGTACAAGGCAAACGGAATCAAACCCGTCGAAGCAGGCGGATTGAGGATCTACCCGAACGCACGTCCCTCCGGCAGCGCCGCGAAGGAAGAAGTAGAGTCTCTCGGCTACTATTGG
>JBGTDE010000408.1:0-3244 GCA_041748475.1 Rubrobacteraceae bacterium
TTCGGAGTCAAACGGACGGGGAGTTTCGAGCTTCCCGTCTACAAGAAATAGGAGGTATTAAGAGATGAATGAGAACCTCAAAAAAGCGGCGGAGCTTGGGCAGGGGATCTGGATAGATTCGATCAGCCGCGACGATCTCGTCGAGGGCGGCGCGATGCATCAAATGATAGAGGACGGAGTGGTCGGTGTAACCTCGAACCCTTCCATCTTCCAGAAGGCAATCTCCGAGTCCGAACTCTACGACGAGCAACTCGAAGAGGCCGCCAAAGAGACCGACGATCCCAAAGAGATCTTCTGGAAGCTCGCGGTCAAAGACATCCAGGACGCTTGCGACATCCTGGCTCCGGTCTACGAGCGCACCGCGCACAAGGATGGTTTCGTCTCACTCGAAGTCTCCCCGGACATCGGCTACGACTCGCCAAAGACGGTTGACGAAGCTCTGATGCTCCACGATCTTGTCGACCGACCGAACCTTTTGGTCAAGATCCCCGCTACTCAGCCGGGGCTTGCGGCTATCGAAGAAGTCATCCGAAACGGCAAGAGCGTGAACGTCACCCTGATCTTCTCTCTGGACCGTTACAAAGCCGTCGCCCGCGCCTATATACGAGGCTTGCAACGCCTCGTGGCCGAAGGCGGAGATCCTTCGACCGTAGCGAGCGTGGCGAGTTTCTTCGTCAGCCGCGTGGATTCAGAGGGCGACAAGCGTCTTGAGGAAGCCGGACGACCGGACTTGCAGGGCAAGCTCGCCATCGCCAACGCCAAGCTCGCGTATGAGGCGTTCGAGGAGATCTTCTCGGGCGACGACTGGACTTTCCTGGAATCCAAAGGCGCGAACAAGCAGCGTCCGCTCTGGGCCTCGACATCGACCAAGAATCCGGACTACCCGGACACCATCTACGTCGATAACCTCATCGGCCCGGACACGGTCAACACCATGCCCGGCGCGACGCTCGAAGCCACAATGGACCACGGTGAGATCCGTCCGACACTCAAGGAAGGTATCGAGGATGCCCGAAGGCTCCCTCGTGAGCTGGCCGAAGCTGGCGTGGACTATAAGGACGTCACCGAAACACTCGAACAGGAAGGCGTAGCCAAGTTCATCGACTCCTTCGAGGAGATGTTGGAGGTCATAGAGGAGAAGAGTAGCAAACTGGTGCGTCAGTAGGAGACATAGGGTACTGCGGTTTGCGTTTATCCAGGGAGAGGAGCTAGAAGTGGCGGGATTTAGAGGGGCTATATTCGACGTTGACGGGGTGCTGGTCGATTCGCCGCACGAGGATGCGTGGCGCGAGGGCTTGAAGAAGCTAATGGAGAACGAGTGGAGCGATATACGGGACCAGTCCTCGTACTCGCCGGAGGCCTTCACGCCGCAGGTCTACCAGAGCCAGATGAGCGGGATGCCGCGCTACAAGGGTGCTCAAGCCGCGCTCGAATACTTCGAGGTGCCGGACGCCGAGGAGCGGGCGCAGGCATATGGCGACGAAAAACAGACCATGATAGTCGAGCTGATCGAACAGAGCCAGTTCCACGCCTACCCGGACGCACTTCGCTTCGTCCTGAAGGTCAAGGATGCCGGTATGCAAGTAGCGGCGGCCTCCTCTTCCAAGAACGCGAACGCCTTTATGGAGCGCATCATGATAGATGAGTTCTGCGAGAAAGAAGGCTTGAGTTACGATTTCGTCGAGCCCGGCATGACGCTCCTGGACATGCTCGACGCCAACGTCAGTGGTCGTGACTTCGAGCAGGGCAAGCCGCACCCCATGATCTTCCTGACCGCCGCCGAGGAACTGGGTACGTCCACCGAGGAGAGCTTCGTAATAGAGGATGCCACCAACGGCGTGCAAGCCGCAAAAGCCGGTGAGATGGCCGCACTCGGTCTCGCCCGCGAAGACGACGAGGAAGCACTCAAAGAAGCCGGTGGAGACCTCGTAGTGACGAGCCTGGACGATGTCTCGATGGACGCCCTAGCCGAGGGCCGTCTGGAGCGTGCCTGATGTCGCACAAGGACACCGCGTATCTTGGCGATTACGCAGGCGCGGTCGAGGGCGCACTTTCGGAGTTGCGCGAAGAGCATGTTGTCCGGCGGATGTGGGATGGGGATCACACGGTCTGGGGACCGGAGCCCGATGAGATAGCGAACCGTCTCGGCTGGCTGTACAGTCCGGAGAATTCCGAGAAGGCGATGCCGGAAATTCAGGGTCTCGCCGAAGCTGTGCGCGAAGAAGGTTTCGAGAATATATTGCTTCTGGGCATGGGTGGTTCGAGCCTTGCGCCGGAGGTTTTCAGCTTCGCGCTCGAAAGCAAGGACGGGTATCCGGATCTCGCAGTGCTCGATAGCACCGACCCCGAAGCCGTGCTGCGGCACGCGGAGAACCTTGACCTATCGCGGACGCTGTTCGTTGTGTCTACGAAGTCCGGTGGGACGGTCGAGACTTTTTCGTTCTTCAAGTTTTTCTACAACAAGGTTATGGATCTCGTCGGCAAAGAGGAGGTTGGTTCGCACTTCGTGGCGATCACCGACCCCGGCAGCGGCCTGCAAGACACCGCCGAAAAGTACGATTTCCGGGCCACGTTCAAGAACGACCCGAACATCGGCGGACGCTACTCCGCACTCTCGTTTTTCGGCATCGTACCAGCGGCGATCGCCGGTGCCCGCGTCTCGAAGCTGCTCGCTAACGCGGGCGAGATGGCCCGCGAATGCGGCCCCGAACAGGATGAGAATCCCGGTGCCTGGCTAGGCGTGGTTATGGGCGAGCTTGCCCGTTCCGCTGGCCGGGACAAGCTCACGTTGCTCGCATCGCCCTCGGTGGAGGCTTTTGGGCCGTGGGTTGAGCAACTCATCGCCGAGAGCACCGGCAAAAACGGTGTCGGCATTCTGCCCGTTGATGGTGAGCCGACCGTATCAGCGGACGACTACGGCAACGATCGGCTCTTCGTGAGCATGAAGTTATCTGGCGAGGAAGCTGCGGACGGGCTTCTCGAAGAACTGAAGGGTGCGGGGCATCCGGTCGTGGAGATAGAGTTGGACGATGTCTACGACCTCGGAGGCGAGATGCTGCGCTGGGAAGTCGCCACCGCAATTGCCGGTTGGCGGCTAGGCATCAACCCGTTCGACCAACCAAACGTCGAGTCCGCTAAGATTCAAGCCCGAAACATGGTCGAGGAATACGCCGAAAAAGGCGAACTCCCACAGCCCGAAGCAACCGTCGAAGAAGATGGCTTGACGATCTTTGCATCCCAAAGC
>JBGTDE010000409.1:0-3187 GCA_041748475.1 Rubrobacteraceae bacterium
AACTGTTGAGCGAGTACGATGATCCGACACCGGAAGCCCTGATCTCACGCTACAACGTCGCCCAGATACAGGG
This sequence comes from Rubrobacteraceae bacterium, assembly GCA_041748475.1. Classification (GTDB taxonomy): domain Bacteria; phylum Actinomycetota; class Rubrobacteria; order Rubrobacterales; family Rubrobacteraceae; genus JACDDK01. The sequence goes on from JBGTDE010000409.1 coordinate 74, forward strand.
TGTTCTGTACGGAGCACGTGAGCTGGTCGTGGATCTCCACGAAGGCTGCGACTCTCGGCTCGTTCTCCACTACGTCAAGAAACTCGGCCTGATCTACACCCTAGAAACATCCGCCCGAGGATACAGACTCAGCCTCGACGGTCCACTCTCTGTCTTCGGCGGCACCCGCAAGTACGGACTTCGCTTGGCGAAACTACTTCCCGGCATACTACTAACCGCTCCATGGACGCTCACCGCCAACATCGACTGGAAAGGCCGCGACGCGACGCTCAGCGTCGATTCGGACTCTGGACTGACAAGCCACTACAAGGGACCGAAGGACGACCCGGAGACCGACGAAGTGCGCGAGGCGTTTCTAAAAGCCTGGGAGCGAGCCAGAGATACTGGCGGATGGACTTTGGAACCTCGGGGAGAGATATTGCCGATACCGGAGATGAAATCCGCGCTTGTGACCGACTTTCTTTTCGTCAAGGACGGAGAGCGAGTGCATCTGGAGATACTTGGGTTTTGGAATGAGCGTCGCTTGATCGAACGCCTGGAGCTAGTCCGCGAAGCCGCCCGCCGAAACCACCGCGTGATCGTCGCGGCCTCTACGAACCTCGGAGCTTCCCACGAAACCCTCTCCGAAGCCGCTGAAGGCGAAGTGATCGAGTTCAAGAACCGGCTCGACGTGAAATCCGTACTAGCGGCTTTGTAAGCTGGTCAGCCGATCAGAATGCCGCCTCTGGCGGTCTCAGCTAATCAGCAGACCCTTGAAGTGCTGAAGTGCTTTTTCGCAGTAAGGCTCAATCATTTTTGTAAAGCTCTATAATCCGGGCCGTGAAAAAGTTTTTTACGCCGTTGGTCGCGCTTACTGTTGGATGCACGGTGGCGGCGACGGTCTTCGGGTTCGGATCGGATGTGTTCTCTTTCAGGAGCGCTTATGCGGGTGCGGAAAGAGAAGTGTTGATCCAGTTCGCAAGGTCGATATCGTTCCTGATTCTGGCGGCGGTCCTAGTCTTTCGTGGGGGCTGGCGCGGCGTAGGCGCGGCTATCGTGATGACGGTCTGCGCGACGTTCATAGAGTGGTCGCTCTTCCCCTTTGCGTTCGAGTTCGCCTCCATCGAAGACCCATCCGGCTACGACAAGGAGTACGGTGAGAGCATCGCCCGCCCCACCTACGGAGCCTTCGCGCTCTTCGACATCCTGGGAATAGGCATCGCCGCCGCAGTGACGCAAGGCTTGCGGCTCATGGCCCACGTAGATCCTAGAAGGACTCCGGACGAATAACCTCTATGGGTTCATCTTCGTCGAAATCAAGAAGATAGACCTCGCCAAGCGTATTGAAATCATAGTCCGAACGCGGCAGTAGCCCATCCACGGAATCTTCGATCTCGATGTCCATGACCAGATGCCCGCGACCCTTACAACGTTTGCACTCGACCGGTCGCCAGTCGGCTCCATCGTCGCCGCGACCGTCACAGTTCGGGCAAGTTTTCGTGGCCGTGTAGCGGATGGTCAGGGTTCTTTTCGGGCTCGCGTCGGACATGGTGCTATATTACCCGGCTGGCCGCTGAAAGGGAGGAGTAGCTTTTGAACCCGGCATTATTTTTGGCTATGTTGGCGGGAGTCGCGATAGCGGTGCAAGTAGTTTTCAACGCCATCGGTCTGCGGTCACTAGGGGTTGGAGCTTTCATCGGGATCTCCGGTCTCGCAACGTCCGTCGTTGGTTTTACCATTGCTTTGCTCTCGCAAAGACCCGAGTTCACCGCGAAAGCACTAGGAGCCTCGGTGGTCTCTGGAATACTCGGCTCCTTCATCCTCGGTTCTATCGTGATCGCTGCCGAACAGAACGGCCTCGGACGCACGCTATCCCTCGTACTAGCCGCTCAACTACTAGCCGGACTAACAATCGACCGACTCGGTTTCTTCGGCGAGGCCGGGCAGATAGGAGCGGTCAAGATACTTGGCATCGCCCTGATACTGGTCGGCGGCATTCTACTCGTTCGGGATTAGGTTCGCCACTCCCTCTCTTCGAGGATTGCAAAGGCAAAGCGAACGTTCGGGTAAGCCTTCGTAGCCGTATAGCGGATGGTTGTGGTCTTCATGCCGGTGACCAGCCAATCTAACTTATATGCTCAAACTTTCGACCTGCACTATCATTCTGTATATATCGATCATTGCTCCTGCCACGCTTACTTCAACATCGGCGAGTAGTATTTCTTCTTGCGCCAGCCTTGCCTTCTCTGAGAGTTCTGCTAATTCTTGATTTTCAGGTGCGATAGCGTCTCTTGAGGCGGATCGTGCTTCGTGTTCGGCTATGTGCGCTATTTGTCTTTCACGTTGCAGCGTAACCTTGCGCACTCGTGCAGTCTCTTTGGCATCAAGGAGTTCATGTCGGAGCCGATTCACAACCGGGTCGACTCCCACGGCTGCCTTAACGTGTCCCTCCGTGGTCTTCATCGATGACCTAAACTCCATTTCTGCTTTGTATTCTGCCTCTGTCATCTGAAGTTTGACTCGTTCTGAAGCTGTCTCTAGTTTCAGAAGCGCAAGGTCATCTTCGAGGCCGTTGTCAAAACTAACATCGTCTTCACCATCTATCTCGATAGTCTCGCGTGCAATTTCCGCCTCAAGTTTATCCATCCGCGCTTCGATCCGTGCCACTTCTATCCTTGCTTTTGCTTGCCGCTCAAGCGCTGCGCGTAGCGTACCCGGAAGAGCTTCTATCCGCTCCTTTAATTGGTCAGTGGCTGACGTATCCATACCTGTTTCCTTTTCTAGTTTCATCCTGAAGGCCAGATGCGACTCATTTCGGCTGTAAAACGCGCCTAGCGCCAGCTTTGGTGGTAGGAGATCTGCTCTTCCGTCAGCGTTTCTGGTTCGACGCCGAGAGAGGCGAGCTTGTGGCGAGCTACGAGGTCGTCTATCGCCGGTGGGATGGGCTGGATGCCGGGGGCGAAGTCTTTCGCGTGGTTGGCGAGGTGGTGAGCGGCGAGCGCCTGCACCGCGAAGGTGAGGTCCATGATCTCGACCGGATGACCGTCCGCCGCCGCGATGTTGACGAGCCTACCCCGAGCCAGAACGTGCAACCGGCGTCCGTCGGAAAGCTCGTACTCTTGAATGTTGCGCCGG
>JBGTDE010000410.1:0-4020 GCA_041748475.1 Rubrobacteraceae bacterium
TAAAGATACCGGAGCCCGGCTGGTTTCTCATCGGCACAAGAATTGACCGGCTCTCCACGCTAAACTACAAACGTGCTGCTCCGAAGAAATATGTTGGCGATGTCTATCTCTCTCCTGCTCGCGTTTGTTGTAGCTGGTTGCGGAGGCTCCGGTGGTCAAGAGCAATCCGGCTCAAAAAACAAGACCTCGCAGAAAACGTCCGAGAGTACGGGGGGCGGGGGAGGCGAGGAGATGAGCATAAGAGATGCCGTTGGGCAGATGTTTGTGGTCAGCATCGGCGGTACGGAGTCGGATTATTACATCGAGAAGATGATCAAGAAGCGCAACGTCGGTGGGGTGTTGCTCTTCGGCTTCAACATGGAGAACGAGGAGCAAGTCTCTTCGCTTACGGCTTCATTGCAGAAGCTTTCGATGCAGACGGAGCCTGCGATACCGTTGTTCATTAGTGTGGATCAGGAAGGAGGTGAGATCTCCAGCGCGCCCTGGGTTTCGCCGCAGCCACCCGCCGCCGATATTGGTGCTCGCGGCGACCCGGAGGAGGCCCGAACGGTCGCCGAAAGCATCGGGACCGACCTGCTAAAAGCGGGTGTGAACACGAACTTCGCACCCGTCGCTGATACGGGTTTCGGTGCAGCCATCGGCCCGCGCTCCTTTGGAGAAGACCCGCAAGTGGTCTCTCCGATGGTCAAAGCTTCCGTGAAAGGGTTCGATGCCGCAGGGGTGGTGGGATCCGCGAAGCATTTCCCAAATCACGGCCCGGCGGACTCGGATTCCCATGTGAGTTTGCCAGTCGTCGAGCACGACGAGGCCACAATAGAGAACTACGATTTACCCCCGTTCAGGACGGCCATCGAGGCCGGGGTGCCAATGGTCATGGTCGGGCATCTCGTGTACCCGGCGATAGACCCTGATAAGCCCGCGAGCCTCTCGCCAAAAGCTATAAACATGCTTCGTAAGGATTTAGGCTTCAAGGGGGTAATTGTGACAGACGATCTCTCCATGAAGGGAGCCAACGGCGGAGAGCCCCCGGCGGGAGCGGCGGTCGAAGCTGTAAAGGCTGGCGCGGACCTGCTGATAATCTCCAGCCCACCCGAGGAACAGGCCGCCGCCTATGAGGCGATTGTCAAGGCTGTTGAGTCCGGCGAGATCCCCGAGAAAAGTATCCGGCGCTCCGTCGAGCGCATCATGAAAGTCAAGGAGCAATACAGCCTCGGTAAATAACCGAGACGCTTCGATCTAATTCTGTTTCAACGGTAGGGTAGATTGTTTGGCGGAGCCAGAGTATATTGTACGGTCGATGGGGCAAAGGGAACGCCGAGTCAGATTAGACATGGTGGTTTGTAGAAGGAGGAAGTTGGATGGCGGAAGTAACGCTCGAAGACGTAAAGAAGGTCTATGGTGGTGATGTAGTCGCCGTTCAAGACATGAACCTGGACATCGAGGATGGCGAGTTCATCGTCTTCGTTGGGCCTTCGGGTTGTGGTAAGTCGACCGCGTTGCGTATGATCGCCGGTCTCGAAGACATCTCCAGCGGTAAGGTATTCATCGGGGACAACGTGGTAAACGACCTCCCGCCCCGTGACCGGGATATAGCAATGGTCTTCCAGAACTATGCTTTGTATCCGCACATGAATGTCCGAGAGAATATGGGTTTCGCGCTCAAGCTCCGCAAGATGGATAAGGGTGAGATCGACCGCCGCGTCACCGAGGCGGCTAAAGTCCTCTCCATCGAACATTTCCTGGACCGTAAGCCGAAAGCCCTCTCTGGTGGTCAGCGGCAGCGGGTCGCGCTCGGGCGGGCGATAGTTCGGGAGCCGAAAGCGTTCCTCATGGACGAGCCGCTCTCCAACCTCGACGCCAAGTTGCGGGTGCAGATGCGGACGGAGATCGGCAAGCTTCACAATCGTATTGGCGTTACCACAATCTACGTGACCCACGATCAGACCGAAGCGATGACGATGGCCGACCGGATCGTGGTCCTCAAAGACGGGATCGTGCAGCAGGTCGACTCGCCGCAGAAGATGTACGACGATCCAAACAACGTCTTCGTAGCCGGGTTCATCGGTTCTCCGGCCATGAACTTCCTGAAGGCCCGCTTGGAGAGCGAGGACGGCGGCTACATTATGGTGGTCGGTGACACACGCATCCCCCTCAGCCGTGAGGCGGCTGGAGAATCCAAGGAGCGTCGCGGGACCGACATAGGTGAGTATGTGGGCCGGGATCTCGTAATGGGCATTCGACCCGAGCATATCGAGGACGCGAACGTCGAAGAGGCGGCGGCACTTGGAGCAGCCAACCAGGCCAGCACCATCGAAGTTACGCCGCAGGTCATAGAGAGCATGGGCTCTGAGAAATACGTGTATTTCGAGACTGAGCAAGACCAGTCGGTACATCTCGACTCCGTGGCGGCCCTTACCAGCGATGGCGGGAACGACGGAGGCTCTGCAGAGAGCGATAGCGGAGACATGATGGTTGCGCGAGTTTCGGCGGCCAGTCAGGCCAAACGCGGCGAGAAGATGCGAATGGTCCTCGACGCGAGCAAGGTACGGCTCTTCGATCCGGAGACCGAACAGGCGATCCTCTAAGAAGCTCAAAGTAGACCACGAAAATCGTACGCGAAAGCGTGCTGGAAAGGAACAAAGAATGACGGAGAGCAACGAAGAGATGCGGAAGCCAGTGGCGCGTTCGATAAATCGGCGGGATTTCCTCAAGATCAGCGGCGCGGGTCTTGCGGGCGCGGCGTTGTTGGGTGTCGCTGGTTGCGGTGGCGGCGGAGGCAGTGAGGGTGGCTCCGGGGACATAACCTACGCGATGGCTCCCGATCCGTCGGGAACCTTTCAGAAGTTGATCGACCAGTTCAACAAAGACAACAAGGGCAAGTACAAGGTATCTTGGCGCAAGATGCCCACGGATACCGGTCAGTTCTTCGATAAGATCCGCACACAGTTCCAGGCTGGCGGAGGCGACATAGACATACTCGGCGGAGACGTGATCTGGCCCGCCCAGTTCGCGGCCAACGGTTGGATCGCCGACCTCTCCGACAAGTTCCCCGAGACCGAACGCGAGAAGTTCCTTCCGGGTCCCATCGACTCGATGATCTACGAGGACAAGATCTACGGTGTGCCGTGGTACACGGACGCGGGGATGCTCTACTACCGCAAGGATCTCCTAGAGAAGAATGGCTACAAGGAAGCTCCCAAGACCTGGGATGAGCTAAAGAAGGTCGCCAAGGAAGTCGCCGACGCTGAAGGCATGAAGGCCGGTTTCGTCTGGCAGGGTTCAGAGTACGAAGGCGGTGTCGTCAACGGTCTGGAGTACATCAACAGCTTTGGTGGTCGGGTGCTCGACGAGAACAATGCAAGCAAGGTCATCATAGACAGCCCGGAATCGGTTGAGGGTCTTACTATGGCCGCTAGCATGATCGAGGACGGGGTCTCTCCGCAGGCCGTATCCAACTACACCGAGGAAGAGTCGCAGAACTCCTTCCTCAACGGCGACTCGGTCTTCTGTCGCAACTGGCCGTACATGTACTCGTTGGCGGGCAACCCCGACACGGCGAAGATCAAGAAGGATCAGGTCGGCGTCGCACCGCTGCCGGAGGGTTCGGCTGGCAGCGTAAGCGGACTTGGCGGCTGGAACTTCTACATCAACGCTCAGAGCGACCAGGAGAAGCAGGATACGGCCTACGAGTTCGCCAAGTTCATGACCACGCCAGAATCGCAGAAGATCAACGCCCTCGAAGGCGCGAAGCTTCCAACGCTCAAGGCACTCTACGAAGACCAGGAAATTCTCGACGCGGTTCCGGTCATCGCTTTGGCGGGCGACGCTCTAGCGAACACTCAGCCCCGACCAGTATCCCCAGCGTACTCGGACATGTCTCTTGAGATGGCCGAGCAGTTCAACCAGGTCTTCAAGGGAGACATATCGCCCGAGGAAGCGTTGAAGACGCTCCAAGGAAGTCTGCAGGACATAGCCGAACAGGCTTCGTAGACCAGGCGAACCTCCGGTGGAGAAGCTGTC
>JBGTDE010000411.1:0-2950 GCA_041748475.1 Rubrobacteraceae bacterium
GAATAGAGCGTACAAGATGGCGGGGACTGTAGAAGCGTAGAGGCCGTAGATGGGGGGTAGTCCTGCGAGTAGAGCATAGGCCATGCTCTGAGGGACTAGCATTACGGTGATGATCAGGGCTGCGGAGAAGTCCCGCGACAAGTCGCTCCGCCCGTAACTTCGGAGCCATCCGTATGCGGGAACGAATTTTTCTATAGTTTTCAGCGACGGCTCTCCTGTCCGACCTACAAGTCTCTACGTGCTTAATATAACTCAGGGTTTGTCGACGAAGAACATTCCCCGATCAGGCCTGTACGGTCTGTCGAATACTTCGGGTCTCCGGAGGCCATCTTCCTGTGGGCCGGGACGGGTCATCTCCAACCACTTTCGGTAGACTTCTTTGTTCTTCTCTGTATCCACGTAGACGTCGCCGTAGCGGTCATCCGGGCGAGCTTTCTCCAGGTAGACGGCGTTGTGCCAGCAGTGCATGCCGCTTATCGGATCCGGATGAACCGGGAAGGTGAGGTTCTGGGGCACTCCGCCATCGCTCCAAAAGATCCGGCTGGTGTCGGGGTCGTCGCTCTCGTAGGGGCCGGGACCTTCTAGTTGCCGCATCTTCCAGCCGCCGTTTTCGCGGGCTATGTCCACGAGGGTGTTGCTCCAGCGGTCGGCCTTGTCTTGCTCTCGCCGCCAACGACCGAGGTGGTGGGAGACGGCGATCACGCCGGGGGCTATGCCTTCTGTTACCCAGGCGTGGTTTACCGAGTAGCCGATCTCGGTCGTGATCCGTATGAGGTCACCGGTTTCTATGCCCCGTGGTTCGGCGTCTTTGGGATGGATCCATACAGGGTTTTTGTTGGAGATCTCGTTGAGCCACTTGGAGTTGCCGCTCCGGGTATGGATGAGTGTCGGCAACCGGAATGTTGCGTTTAGAATTAGCTGGCCTTCCTTGAGGTTCTCGGGGTGTACGTGACTCTTTATGTAGCCGGGCGTGGCTTGCTCGGGCCATCCCCAGGCAGCCATCGTGGGCGACCAAATCTCCAGCTTGCCGGAGAGCGTCGGGTAGCCTTCGCGGGGCTTGCCTTGCACCTGTACGCCCACGTGAGGTACGCGCCGGTTTGCCCGGATCACACCTTGCGTGCGACTTTCTTCCGTGGTGATCGTGTCGTCGTCTTCGATGCGTGTTCCTTCTACCTCCTCTGGGGACAGCTCGCGCATGTTCCGCTCGTAGACTTCACTCTGGATCTCGAAGGCGGCGTATTTGCGCATGTACTCCAGAGGCGAGAGGCTTTCCTCGGCTGCTTTCTCCGGCAGACCGGGGACGACATTCTCGAAGATCCAACGGTAGTAATCCTGCACCGTGAGCTTTTCGCCTGGCTCGTAAGGACTCTCGAAGTGCCGCCTTATCCCCATAGATCCTTCCGGGTCTATGCGCCAACTCAACTCGAAGAAGAACTCGTCGTCTTCCCAAACTTCGCCGGGGTTTGTCTCGTAAGTGTACTGAGTATCTTCTCCTCGGCGGCGGGCGGCTTCACGCAGCACCGGCTGGCGAAAAGAAAGCCACTTGCCTGCGTGGGTCTCCTGGCTCATCAGGTCGTGCCGCTCCGATGCGAGGCCGAGCGGCAGCACGTAGTCGGCGAAGTACGCAGTCTCATTCCAGGTTGGGGTGAGAGCTACGTGGCAACCGACCTTATCCTCGTCGGAGAGAGCTTCTATCCAGGAGAATCCGTCCGGGAAGGTCCAGACGGGATTCAGGACTCGGGAGAAGTAGACGTCTACCTTTCCACGGCCTTCCATCAGGAAGTAGGGGAGTAGGATGCTCATTTCGTACTGGGCCAACGGATATTCGTCGGGATAAGTTAGCTCGTTCCACACTTTCTGGGGCGGGGCTTCCTCCCAGAAGGTCGGCAGCCACTTGTTCCAGCCGTTGGGACTCGTGCCGCCCTTGCGTCCCCAGCTTCCGGTCAGGACGTTGAGGAACACGAGGGTACGGGATACTTGCCAACCACCGAGGTTGCCGGCTGCCGCGGCCCGCCAGTTGTGGGCCGCTACAGAGGAGCCGGCGGTGGCGATCACGTGCGCCACCTCGACGACTTTCTCTGCCGGAATGCCGCACTCGGCTTCAGCGTACTCGGGGGTGTACTTGGCGTAGTCTTCCTTCAGCGCTTCTATGAAGTCTTCGAAGGAGTTCTCGTCTTTCTGGGGGTGTTCCTCTTTAAGGTATTGGCTCCAGTTAGTCCAGTCGCGGAGGAACTCAGCGTCGTGGAGACCTTCGTCTAGGATGATCTTTGCCATCGTCAGGAGGAGCGCGGCTTCGGAGCCGGGATTGGCGGGGAGCCAATAGTCGGCCATTGAAGCGGAGTTCGAGAGGCGGGGGTCTATGACGATGATCTTGGCGCCTTTCATCTGCGCTTCGATGATGCGCTGGGCGTGGGGGTTGAAATAGTGGCCGCTCTCCAGATGGGCGCTGATGAGGACTATGGCCTTCGCGTTGGCGTAGTCGGGGGAGGGACGGTCGAAGCCATCCCAGAGCTGGTAGCCGAAGCGACCGCCGCTGGAGCAGACGTTGGTGTGGGAGTTGTGGGCGTCCACGCCCCAGGCCCGGAAGATGCGCTCCATGTGCTGGTGCTCGAACCCCGGACGACCGACGTGGTACATGATCTCATCGTGCCGCTCTTCTTCCATCGCCTTCCGGATGCGCCCACCGATGTCGTCCAAAGCTTCGCCCCAGCTAACCCGCTCCCACTCGCCGCTGCCGCGCTTCCCCTTGCGCTTCATTGGGTAGAGGATGCGCTCCGGATCCTTGATCTGGTTTATGGTCGCGGGTCCTTTGGCGCAGTTGCGACCCCGACTGCCCGGATGCAAAGGATGCCCCTCGAACTTTCGGACGTGGCCTTCTTCTTTGTCTACGTAGGCCAGAAGACCACAGGCCGACTCGCAGTTAAAGCAGACGGTCGGTACGATCTGGTAG
>JBGTDE010000412.1:0-14011 GCA_041748475.1 Rubrobacteraceae bacterium
AAGAAGCTCAACAGGCGGAATCGGGGCTTCGAGGGCGATTGACTGTTGGGTTTATAAGCTCGGCGACTTTGAGTTTGTTGCCGGATTCGATCCGGCTCTTTCGGGAGCGGTTCAGTGGCGTGGAGCTTGAGTTGAAGGAGCTTACGAGTTCTCAGCAGGTCGATGAGTTGTATGAGGGCGGTATTCGGGTTGGTTTGGTGCGGCTGCCGATGAATTCGCCGGGGATACGATTGGAGCCGGTGCTGGAAGAATCTTTGGTCGTGGCGCTGCCTGCGGGTCATGCGTTGGCGATGGAGGATCGAATATCTTTGGAGGCGATGTCGGATCAGCCGCTGGTGTTCTTTACGCGGGCGTTGGTGCCGGGATTTCACGCTCAGATAGTTGAGTTGTACGCGAGGATCGGAGCTTTCCCGAACGTCGTGCAGCACGCGGTTCATTTTCAGACCATCGTGGGTCTAGTGGCGAGTGGTATAGGAAGCGCGATCCTACCGGAATCCGCACAGCGGGTCACGCGGGATGGCGTCGTCTACCGACCGCTGGACACGCCGGATGCGACGAGCTGGGTAGCGTTAGCCACCCTTGAAGGCGACGATTCGTTGCTAGTCGAGAACTTCGCTCGTGCGATCCGCGATGTAGCGCGATGTTGGACCTCTGAAAACGACACATGAGACGTTATCCACGTTGGATCAGGACTGGACCCAACGCCATGCTTCCTCGTACCGCGAGTCCTCGAAGTGCTGGATCTCACCTTCGATCACCGCGTTCCCAAGTTTGCCCACCCACTCCAGAAGCGAGACATCACCCATGAGAGCGTAGCGTTCGATGTCGCTCGCATACGGGGCGAGCTTCAGGTCTTCCGCCAGAGCACCAAACTCCACCCCCGGCATCTCCGGCACCCGGACGAGCAGCCGCACTTTCCCGTGCTCGGCGATGACTGCCTTGAACTCTTCGGAGAGAGTCTCGAACTCCTTCTCCGTCAGCTTCCCTTTTATCTCGTAGCCCAGCACGTTTCCCGTACCTTCGTCTAGCTTTTCAGCACAGTTTTCTCCTGTTCCTTTTCTTGTTATTCTCTCGCGTTGGCTTCCTACGTGTAGATGTCGCGTCTTTGGAAGATAACTACCGCGGTTCCGACCAGTACGAGAACGAGTGAGGTTACGCTGGCAAAGTTGACCCAATCCATACCATCTATAGCAACCTGCCCGTAATGGTAGAGGATCGAGAAAGGCTGCAGGTACTCCAGGTCTTCGGAGACGTTGCCCATGACATTCATCACAAACATGGTGAACAGCAGGAATCCTGGGATAGCGATGGCGAGAGCCCGGCGGTGAAATGCTGCCGAACATACTAGGGCGGACGCCCCGAAGAACATGCAAGTCGGCCAGATGTTCAGGAAAGCCACGGTTGCAGTGGAGAGCGTTAGGTCCACGTCCATAACTATCCCCGTACCCCACGTCATTAGGCCTGCGATAGCGAGGATTATCAAGAACGAGATGGCTGTAGCGACGAAATTGCTTACGATAAGCTGCCAACGTGGCAGTGGATTGCCGAGTAGGACATCTATCGAACCACGTTCTTCAGCTCCAGCGATGGCGCTGGCCGCCGCCAGTATGGTGAAAAAAGACAACACCAACGGAGCCAGGTAGAAAATTTGGGAGTCAAGGAAAGCCTCTATGGTACCGAGGCTTGAGATCCCGAAGGCATCCAGCATACCCTGAGGATAAGCCTCTACCATCTGGTCCATTTGCTCCGCATCCGCCGCGAATGTAGTAAACGTGGCTGTCAAGGCGGCACAGTAAATACCGAATACGAAACCCCAGATGAGCACGCCTCTTGTCTGCAGCCTCAACAAATGGCCGACGAGGGCCGTTAGAGTACCGGATGGTTTTCTGGGCTCTGTTTTCCGCTGACCACGCTCACTATGGACCTGCGTGCTGGCACTCATGCCGCCGCTCCTTTCTCTTCGCTCCCGTCTCCGTCGTAATAGGCTAGGAAGATCTCCTCTAAGCTCGGACGCTCGTACATCATGTCTACTAGCTCGTGGCGGGCGGCGAGCTTTATCATCTGGTCTAGATCCCCATGCAGGTCGAAGGTTAGCTGGGCGCCGTCTTTGTCGAAGCCATCCACGCCTTCTAGATCCCTGAAGCGATCCGTGTCCTCGTTTTCGAGTTCACTGGCAAAAATTAGGCTCACATGCCGGAAGGATTTGTTGATTAGGTCGTCCGTATTCTCCACGGCGGAGAGGCGACCTTCGCGGATGATCCCGACCCGGTCACAGATTCGCTCCACCTCGTTTAACGTATGCGATGAGAAGAAGACCGTCCGTCCTTCTTCCTTTACCTCGCCGATGATCCTCAAGAATTCTTCCTGCACCAGCGGGTCAAGTCCCCCGGTCGGTTCGTCGAGGATAAGTAGCGGCGGACGATGAAACATGGCCTGGACCAGCCCGATCTTCTGCTTGTTGCCTCTACTGAGACGACGCATCGGATGCCCCATGTCGGCACCTAACCGCTCGGCGATCTCGTAGGCGTAGTCGAGGTCTTCTACACCTCGGAGACGAGCGAAGAATTTCAAGAGTTGATCGCCGGTCATCCTATCTTCTAGCGTGAACTCACCCGGCAGGTTGCCGATCAGCGCACGGATGGCTACGCTGTCCTTTTCGATGTCTAGCCCGAAAACTTCCGCCCGCCCGTCGGTGGGCTTCATGAAGCCGAGAAGCGTACGGACGGTGGTCGTCTTGCCCGCGCCGTTTGGTCCGAGGAATCCGAAGACCTCTCCTTCGTTAACGGTCAGATCCACATTCTTTATGCCCCGGTCCTTGCCGTAGGTCTTGGTGAGCCTATCAGTCTCGATTACTGCACCCATGTGGCCTCCTTTTTCTTATCTTCCTCCCACCGCTCTAGCACGGCGGGTAATTCCCTCTCCCAGTAAGTGTAGAAGTCGCGCATCTCTTCTAGGTTGCGCTGGGCCCCAGGGCTATCGGAATTGGCGATATCCAGACCTCTCTCGGCCATCTGCCGGAACCTTGCGAGGGTCTCCAACTCGCGACGCATCAATTCATCCCAAGCGCCAGGCTTCATCCAGAAATAGTCTCGCCGTTCGCCGCGTCTGGTACGCCTCTGCACGAGGCCCATCTGGATGAGGGTTCGGGTCGAAGAGCTGATCGAACCTCGACTAGCCTGCAGAGCCTCTGCCAGATCCTCCGCAGAGAGCTCGGGCGGGTCAGAGATCAAAAGTGCCCCAAGAACCCGCCCTACCATCCTCGGTAACCCAAAACCTTCGAACATGAGCCCAAAGTCCTCGGTGTAACTCGCTCTTTCTTCGTCCATAAGTCTCCTCTACAAACCAGTGTCTCTAACTAATGAACATGTTATTACATTCAGTAATTTCAGTCAATACTGAAAATATTAAATACACAAGCCCGATCGATAAGCCAGTTCAACCATGTCGACTGGCTGCCCTCGCCGCTGGTCTCCGGTTCCCGCGTGCTCATTACGCCTCCACTCCGACTACGATCCGAATAACCGTACCGTCGACAGACAAGATCTCGGTGGATACACAAACCTGCAATGCTATTCGCCGGTGATGATGTCCCACGTCCGCCTTGTTACGACATGAGTAGCGGCTTGCGAATATTACACGTCGCGCTGACCTCTGGTACAGTCGGCAAAATCTTATTAGTGGGCTTAGGAAGAGGTGTTTATGGTTCTGGATGTTCTTCAGGAGGGGATATCTGGACTTTCGAGCGGGCCCATCTGGGTCAACGTAGCTCTTACGGTGCTCATAGTGGTTGGAGCTTTGATCCTACGTTGGCTTTCGAGGCGGGCTATCCGTAGAAGGTTCGGGACTACCGGGACCAGCGAAGGCGGTGGATTAGAGGAAGCAGCCCGCGACGACCGATTCGGTGCTTACTGGCTTAGGAAGATAGCCGGGTATGTTATTTGGGCAGTTGCGGCGGTCCTAATAATTCTGGTTTGGGCGGATTTCGGATCCAGACTAGGAGTTGTGCTGGGTGGTTTCTCGGCGGGTTTGGCGTTCGCTTTGCAGAACGTCATAAGTTCCATAGCAGCTTGGGTCATCATCCTGACCAGCAAGGTTTTCAAGGCGGGCGACCGCGTGATGATGGGTGGGGTAAGGGGCGATGTAGTGGATGTCTCTCCTCTACGAACTTCTATCATGGAGATGGGCAGTCCCGGCGGCGCGGAGGACTCCGAAGGCTGGGTGAACGCTCGTCAATACACTGGGCGGCTCGTCACGGTCTCCAACAAGACCTTCTTCGAGCAGCCCGTCTACAACTACTCCAAAGACTTCGAGTATATTTGGGAAGAGTTAATGGTCCCCATCTCCTACAAGGCCGATTGGGAACAGGCGAAGCAGATACTTCAGAAAGAAGTGGAAGATGCAACGAGCGGCTTCCGGCGGGAGAGCGAGCAGGCGCTCTCGGAGATGGCCCGACGCTACCTCATACCCCGCAACGACATCGAGCCGCAAGTCTTCATCAAGCTCACGGACAACTGGATCGAGCTGTCCGCCCGGTTTGTGGTTCCCGTTCGCTCCGCCCGCCGGGTAAAAAGCTCCATTTCCGAGAACCTTATGCGTCGTTACTCCAAAGAAGGCATCGGACTGGCTTCCGCGACCAGTGAGATCGTCAGCCTTCCACCGCTAAGGTTAGAGGGACTACGTGAGATCCTCGACGGCACTCAGTCCAGCGACCCGAATAGCAGGCAGAAGCCCCGGAGTTGATCCTGGCGGCCCGATCTTCTAGCTGTGTCTCAATCTATTACGGATCTAATCCTTAATCTCCAGGCGAGCTCTTATGAAGTCGAAGAGGACTCGTAAGACCGCAAGAACCGGGACGGCGACGATCACACCTACGAGTCCGCCAAGCTCGCCACCGATCACTATAGCGAGCAAGACGATGATCGGGTGTACCCGCAACGCCTGACCCTGTATGCGAGGCGTGAGCACGTTGCCTTCGAGTTGCTGGATGCCCAGGTAGAGTATCGCGGTCAGCAAACCCGTTGTCGGAGAGATAAAGAAGGCCACGATCAATCCCGGTATAGCTCCAAGAAACGCTCCCAAATAAGGGATGATAGCCGTGGCGGAGACCCAGGCGCCGAGCACGATAGCGTATGGGACGCCGAGCAGAAACAGACCCAGGGTAGTAAGGGAACCTTGTATAACGATGACGAGCGCAAGCCCGCCGAGGTACTTCGAGAGCGACGTGCCTTCAGCGTTCCACAACTCTTTGCCGTCCCAGCGATATCGATGCGGAAGAGCCCGCAAGTAGGCGGCTTTGATCCGGCGTACGTCCAGAAGCAGGTAGACGGAGACGAAGAGAGCTCCGATGAAGTTGACTGCGAAACCGACGGTGCCGGAGACGAAACCGACAAGGCCGCCCAGGAGGTTGCGAGCGAGATCCTGGGCTCGTTCTTCGAGACGGTCGAGCAGATTGCTTATAACCTCTTCGGGCGACGAACCAGAGAGCAAATTGCGGTCAGCGAGCGGCTTTAGCAAGTCCCGTGCGAGCTGGTCCGCGCTGTTGGCGATGTCCGGGGTAGTCGAGATCAAATTTCCCAACTGCTCTATAAGGATAGGCACCACAACGATCAGTGAGACCACCAGCAATCCCACAAGCACGAGATAGGTCACGAGTATCGCAAGCCCTCGGCGCATGAGCCGCGACAACCCATCTACCGGGAAAGAGAGCACCAGCGCGAGGGCGAACCCACCCGCCGCTATGTACAAAGCACTGGGCGCGAAGTAAACCACCAGAACAAACGCGATGACACAGAGAATGGCGACAACGATTCCGGCCCGCTTGGAAATTGGTATGGGAGTCGGCTCGCGCTCGGAGTCCCATGCCCCCACGTCCTTTACTTCCGGCTCGTTCTCGTTCCCGGAGTTCTCTTCTTTCTTACGCTGACTCATAGTGGGAGACCGTTTGTGGACGTTTTGAGAATTCTAGAATGCTTCATCCGAATATCTTAACCGACTATTGCTGGTGGCAAATTCGGTAAGTTGTTTGGATAAGCACTATCGGAGATCTAATCCTGGCATCAGGTTTTCTTGTATGGGCTATGTCGGGAGTAGGCGGAGACGGTGTTGGAGATCATGCGCCGCTCGTCGGAGATGTATTGTCGGATGGCTCGGTCGAAGGCTGGATGCTGGACATCGTGGGCACTGTAGGTTACCGAGGGTAGAAAACCACGCGCCAACTTGTGCTCGCCCTGCGCTCCGGCCTCAAACAAGTCCAGGCCGCGCTCGATGGCGAAGTCTATGGCCTGGTAGTAGCAGAGGTCGAAGTGCAAATTGCGACGCTCCTCCGACGCGCCCCAGTAACGACCGAAGATCTTACGCCCCTTGTAGAAATTGAGCGCACCGGCGATGGGTCGCCGCGTCATCGCGTCACGGGCGAACACTAGCAGGATGCGATCCCCCATCGTTCGAAACACCTCCTCAAAGAACGCTCCATTGAGGTATGGAACACCCCATTTCCCATCCAAAGTCGAGAGATAAAAGTGGTGCATGATCCGGGCAAGTTCGGAAGCGCTCTCGTCCTGAACCTGGAGAGCTTTCCCGGTGAGATGCTCTATCTCCAGACGTTCTCCTTCTAGTTGTCGGCGCTCCCGAGCGATCTGCCGCCGACGCTTGCCCTCCATAGCGCCGAGGTAGTCCTCAAAGGACTCGTATCCCCCGTTGCGCCAGTGAAATTGCAACGAGTGACGCACAGCGAACCCTCGCTCCTCAAAAGACCCGAGATCCCCTTCCGGCACAAAGAGAGCATGCGTGGAGCTTGTCCGATACTCCTCACCCAGACTTCTGACTTCGTCGAACAAAGCGTCTTCGACTCGCTGACGTTCGACCGAGTCGGCATCCGAGCGTACGAGAATCTTCGGCCCCGTAGCAGGGGTAAATGGTACGGCGCTGACAAGCTTGGGATAGTACGGGATGCCGTGCTGGTGATGAGCGTTCGCCCACTCCCAGTCGAAGATGTACTCGCCGTATGAATCCGTCTTCAGGTACAGCGGCAACGCACCAACGAGACGTTCCCCATCCCGGCAGACTAGATGCACCGGAGACCATCCGCTCCCTGGCCCAACGCTCCCCGAGTTCTCCAGAGCCCGCAGAAACTCGTAATCGAAGAACGGGAAATCCGGCGTTTCGACAGGTCGCCACGCCTCAGCCCCCACCGCTTCGATGTTGGAGACGCACTCTACTCGCATACGTCTGCGGCTTTTGGAACCCATTGCCTCGCTGCCATCTACGCTCCTGTGGAGTGACTCGGACCTTGCGACGGTCCTTATTCTACCCGGAGCACGCTGAAGACCACGAGTGACACATCACAAGAGAACTACTGTTGATTCCGCTCCTACGAGACCGAGTTCTCGACGACCATCGCGATGCCTTGACCCACCCCTATGCACATCGTCGCAAGCCCGTAACGAACAGCCGGACGACGACCCATCTCATGCACCAGAGTCGTCAGGATGCGGGCGCCCGAACATCCGAGCGGGTGTCCGAGGGCTATAGCGCCACCGTTTGGGTTGAGCCGCTCATCTTTGGCATCTATCCCCCACTCGTGCAGTACCGCCAGGGATTGAGCCGCGAATGCCTCGTTCAACTCCACTAGCCCGATCTCACCCATAGTCACCCCCGCACGGTCGAGCGCCTTCTTGGTAGCGGGTACTGGCCCAATACCCATCACCCTCGGCGGCACTCCGGCCACCGCCACGCTCTTTATCTTCACCAGCGGAGCCAGGCCGTGAGTTTCGGCGTACCCTTTGGAGACCACGAGGACTGCGGCTGCACCGTCGTTCAGGGAGCTTGAGTTGCCCGCCGTGACGCTGCCGCCTTCCTTGAAGGCTGGCCGAAGTTTCCCGAGTTTTTCGAGGGTTGTATCGCGGCGCGGGCCTTCGTCGGCCTCAACGGTGGTCTCGGACTTCCGGCCCCTGACCGTTACCGCAGAGATTTCCTCTCGCAGCCGTCCCTCGTCCGCGGCGGCTACGGCCTTCTCGTGACTATGAAGCGCGAAAAGATCCTGGGCCTCGCGGGAGATGTCGTACTTTGCGGCCAACTCTTCGGGTTGTTGCCCCTCGGCGGTGACCTGGAATCTTTCTTCGGCCAGATTCTCGGCGGTCTGACCGAGCGAATCCGTGTGGCCCAACGCCTCCATCTTCGGGTTGACCATCCGCCAGCCCAGCGTAGTGTCGTAGGTGGCCGCGTGGCCGGTCGGGAAGGCCTGTTCGGGTTTTGGCATTACGTAAGGGGCGCGGCTCATGGATTCGACACCGCCGCCCACGTACACGTCGGCCTCTCCGAGCATCACCGCCCGGGCCGCGTTCGCCACGGCTTCGAGCCCTGAACCACACAGCCGATTCACCGTCGCTCCGGCGACCGTCTCCGGGAAACCCGCGAGCAACAGCGACATCCTCGCAACGTCGCGGTTGTCTTCACCGGCTCCGTTGGCGCACCCGAAATACACGTCCTCGACGTCTTCGGTCGAAACTCCGGACCTCTCCATCAGTGCTTCGAGGGCGACGCCCCCAAGGTCGTCAGGACGAACGGTGCTCAGAGCACCGCCATGACGTCCGATGGGTGTGCGCACCGCACCGACGATCCAGGCTTCACTGACTCCTCCATAGGCCATTCTCTAACCTCTCCTCTCTCCGACCGCCATATCCGCAAAACCCCTCTGAACAAGACGGTACCACCATCGCATAAACACCGGAGGATAAACAACCCAAACGAACACGAACTTTGATGCCGGGTGGTCGCTTTCACGCCAGTTCCATCCTTTCTCAGATAGCATGTAAATGCAGTCTGCATATACAGAAAGGAGTCAGCGTGTTTCCCACAAAAATATTGTTAGCGACGAACGGTTCGAAGGAGTCGGCTCTGGCCGAAGCTGCGGCGGTCGAATTGTCGGAAGGCACCGGCTCGGAGTTACATGTGGTCTGCGTGGTGAAAACTGCACCCGAGATGCCCTACCCTCGCATGGCGTTTCGGGAACGGAACGGATACCTGTTGGATGCCCGCAAGCTGAATGGGCTTAGAGTTCTGGATGTCCGCGTGAAGCAGATCAAGGAGCTTGGTGGCGAGGTAGCCGCGTCGCATTACCGCGAAGGAGAACCGCTCAAGGAGATTCTACGCCTCGCTGAAGAGTTAGATGCGGGCTTGATCGTTACGGGAGGCCAGAAGCGTCCGTGGTTCGAGCGAGCCTTCGGAACCGGACTCTCCGAACTTCTATACCGCCGGTCAAAGAGTCCAGTCCTGGTGGTAAACGAACAGACCTCACGGCGCTCGACCGTATCGAGATAGAGTCAAGCCGGTCAGCTTTCATGACTCACTGGCGGAGAGCGCGGTCCATAGCATCGACGTTCGGCTCACGACCGGTCCACAACTTCTGCGCCAGGACACCCTGATACAACAACATCCGATCCCCAGCCACGACCCGAGCCCCGCGTTCCCGAGCAAGCCGGATCAACGCCGTCTCCGCCCCAGGCCGATAGACCGCGTCGCAGAAGGTCCGGCCTTCCTGAATATATTCCGCTGGAACCGGCAAGGAATCTCCATCCTTCATGCCAAGAGACGTGGCGTTGACGACGATATCCGCATCGAGAACGTCACCTTCCAGAACATCTAGCGGATGCGACTGGACGTTTTCTAGTCCCGTGTCTTGTAGTTTGTCGCGGAGGCTTGTGGCGTTCTTCTCGCTGCGGTTCACGATGTGAAGCTCTTCGACGCCCGCGCCGCCCAAAGCGTTGGCGATGGCGGTCGCCGCTCCTCCGGCACCCAGGATCAGGGCTTTGGAACCAGACAATCTAACTCCCGCTTCCTCGCACGCCATAACCATTCCTCCGCCGTCGGTGTTGTAGCCGCGGAGCCTTCCAGCTTCGTCTATTACGACAGTATTTACGGCCCCGGAGATGGCTGCGCTCTCGTCCAACTCGTCCACTAGCGCGGCGACCGCCTGCTTGTGCGGCATGGTTACGTTGAAGCCCCGAAGCTTGAGTGCCACCATGCCTCTTACCGCCGCGGGAAGTTCGGCAGGGTTCACATCCAGACATACGTAGACGAAGTCCAATCCGTCGGCCTGGAAGGAAGCGTTGTGCATTGCGGGGCTGAGGCTGTGTTTTACGGGGTGACCGATCAGGGCCAGCACGCTTGTTTGGCCGGTGATCTTGGTCATTTAGTAGCGGCGTCCGCGTTGGCGTCGGATATCGAAGCGGGCCGAGTCGGAGACGGCCATCACGGCCATAACGCCGCACTGGATCGGGTCGGTTACGACGAGGTCGGCGGCTTTTGGGACGCTGCCGGGCATGTTCAGCGAGAGCACGATGATGCCTTTCTCCCGGATCTCGTAGACGGCGCGGGCCACATCTCCGCCCATCAGGGAACCCGCAAGGACCAGAGCGACGGCCCGCGGCAGTCGGGCGACGGCTCGGGTGGCGGCGGCTATGTCCTCCTCGCCAACGAGGGGGATTGTGTCCACCGAGATCTTCTCTCCCCGAATATTATGACGGTCGGCCTCTCCAACAGCCCCCACGACGACTTGGCCGACTTGAGCGCCGCCTCCGACCACGATGATCCGCTTTCCGTAGATCCGATCGAACGACGGCGACCTCTCGACCGTCCGAACTATTGGAAGCTCTCGCAGCCCCTCCATCAACGCCTCCGCGCTACCGTCGACGATGTCTTCAAGCTCGAAGTAGACCGTCGAGCCATCCGCGTGGCGTTCGGCGATGTCCACATAGATAATATTGGCGCGATGAGTCAGGATCACCCGGGTCAACTGATGCAACACCCCCGGCTCATCTAGCGTCCGCACCATCAACGCCAACGGCACAGACCGCGACTCCAAAACGTCGCTCAAACCCACACCTCGCCCAGGCGAAACACTCGCGAAGTAACAACTGTCATCACGTAAATCACGAAGACCAGTTTAAGCCAGCGAAGCCCCGAATGCTCGGACCATAGATTTCATCGCCGCAGATAGCGCAGTGCGGAGCGGGCGGCCATAAACCCACAGAGTCCGTGGGCCGCGCCGCCGGGTGGCGTCGACGAGGAGCAGATGTAGAGGCCCGGAGCTGAGGTCGAGTACGGGTTCAGGCTGGGCATAGGGCGGGCGATGAGTTGCTTGAGATCCATATACCCACCGTTGATGTCCCCGCCGATGAGGTTCGCGTTCTGGGATGTGAGTTCAGTGGGACCGGCGGTCGTCTTTGCCAGGATGCGGTCCCGGAACCCGGAGGCGAAGCGTTCGATCTGCTCCTCTATCCTCCCGGTCATGTCGAAGGTGGATCCATTCGGTACGTGGCAATAAGCCCAGACCGTATGCTTCCCTTCAGGGGCACGAGTATCATCGAACAATGTGTGTTGCGCCAGCAACACGAACGGCTTCTCGGGATGCCCACCCCTGGAGACCGCAGACTCCCCAGAGGCGACATCCTCCAGACTTCCACCCAGATGAACGGTCCCGGCGTCGAGACAGTCGGCGGAATTCCACGGAATTGGTCCATCCAGGGCAAAATCAACCTTGAAGACACCAGGGCCATACTTGTAGCGTCCCAGGGAACGACTGTATTTCTCCGTGAAATGTTCTCCAGCAATGTCGAGCAACTGCCGAGGGGTCACGTCGAAGAGGACCGTCCGGGTCGGCGGCACGTCCCGCATCGACCGGACTCGCGAACCCGTGAATAGCTCTCCGCCGAGCGTCCGCAGGTACGAGACCAGGGCGTCCGCCATCTTCTGTGCGCCGCCGCGAGGGAAAGGCCACCCGAAGGCATGTCCCGTGGCGCCGAGCACCAGCCCGAACAGGGAGCTTGGACGTCCTTCGAGCGGCAGAAAAGAGTGAGCGGCGTTGCCCGCGAAGAGCCCCCGAGCGGGGCCACCTTCGAAGACTTCGTTGGCTAGAGTGTGTGCCGGACGTAGCGCTCGCAGGCCGCCAAGCGCTAGGGACAGTGGATGGCGTGGGAACTGTAAATCTCCGGTGAGTGAAGTGGAGATCCGGGCCGCATCCGCTGAGAGTGGCGCCATGAGTTTTCGGTAAGCGTCACCGTCGGGACCGAGACCGGCGGCTGTTTTGTCGACTGAGCGGTGCAGGATCGCTGCGGTCCCGTCGTCGAACGGGTGGGCTAGGGGAGCGGTTGGGTGGATCCATTCGAGGCCGTGGTCTTCGAGGGGTAGCGAGGAGAAGAACGGCGAAGCGACGCCTAGGGGGTGGATCGCGGAGCCCAGGTCGTGGACGAATCCTGGAAGTGTGATCTCCGCCGACCGAACCCCACCGCCGAAGGTATCCTCCGCTTCGAGCACCGCCACCCGCTGACCATGACGAGCCAACTCTATGGCGGCGGCCAGACCATTAGGACCGGAACCAACTACTACAGCATCATAGACGTTTGGTCTCATGAGCTTATTCTACGGCTCTGGAGTCTTCCGGCTTGTAGGCGAGGCCACGTTTAGTCTAGCGTTGGGAGAGGTGTTCTATGATGGCGGCGCCTTCCTTTAGGATGTTGGCATCGGCGTCTTCGGCCCGACGTTCGCGGATAGCGGGGAGTGAGTTTGGGGAGATCAGGCCGTTCGCGGAGGCGTGTTTGGCGGCGGCTACGGTGTCGGGGACGAGGAGCATCGGGACGTTCAGGGCGCGTAGGGAATCGGCGATCTCGTTGACGGCACCGGCTCGTACTTCGCCTTTTACGTCCCGGATGTAGATGGCTCGGACTCGTTCGGGGAATTCGCGGGCTACTTGACCGTAGACCTCGGCGTCTTGTTGGCCAGAGTCACCTACGAGAACGAACGAGAGGTTCGGGTGAGTCTTTAGGATGTTCCGGATCACTTCTAGTTTATGGGAAAGATGGTCCATGCCGCGCAAGACATCCTTGAGCCCACCCCAGTCCTTCAAGAAGATCGGACCGGTCGGCAACCTCTGAAGCTCCAGAAAGTGACTCAACAGGTCGTAAAAGTTCCACGGCCCGGTCGAGACGTAGAAAACCGGGTTGTCGTTCTTTTCGTCGGCTCCGTCGCGCAAGGCCCGATAGAACGCGCCCACTCCCTCGAACGGCAGGCGGGTATGAGCGTTTGAGAGCATCACCAGGCGCAGCATCCGCAAGATGCTCGTCGCCTCGGTCCTCAAGATAGTGTCGTCGATGTCGCTGATGATCCCGAAGCTTGCCCGCTCCTGCGGAGCCAGCACCTCGCCCGTAGTCACATGGTCTTCCTGACCGGGCGCATGGGGCCACAGCACCTCGACCGAAGCGTCGTGCCAGGTGCGTTCCGAAGGCAGCGGCTCGCTGAGATCCAGCCTCACATCGAAGAAGCCTTCGTCGTCAGCGATTACAGTCTTTCCTTCTCCCCCGATACGCACCAGCAGCCGCGCTCCCGGCACTTCCGGGGTCAGAAACCTCGAAGCCATAGCACGCAAGTTGCGCCACGCGGAGTCGTCTATGAAGGCTGGGCGTACGACTTTTTCTTCGAGCACTCGGCCCGTGAGGTAGATGGTGCGGTCCGTTCCGTGACCCCGGTAGACGACTGGACGCACTGGGGCGAGCCATCCGTAGCGCAGCTTCGAGAATAGCTTGAGCCGTGTAAAACCACTATCCGCACCTTCCATTGTGCGGAGCAGAACTTTGCGCCAGTTTCTCACGTCCCTCCTTCCGAAAGGTTCAAAAAGAGCGTTCCAGGAGAGTCAGTATCTCATCCGCCGAGACCGGTGGCGAGAGGTAGTAGCCTTGCGCGAGATCGCACCCGAGATCCCTGAGTTGCAAGAGTTGCTCTTCGTTCTCCACGCCCTCCGCGACAGCCTCGTGACCCAGTATACGAGCGATGTTGATAACCCCGGAGACTTGAACGGTATCGTCGAGAGACTCTTGCAGACCATCGGTGAAGTTCCGGTCTATCTTCAGATAGTTTATTGGAAGTCGTTTGAGATTCGGCAAGGATAGATGGCCCTTGCCAAACCTATCCACAGCCATTTTGAGACCCAGATCCCGCAGTTTCCTAACCCGCTCGTTGA
>JBGTDE010000413.1:0-3221 GCA_041748475.1 Rubrobacteraceae bacterium
CACCGAACGCACCATCGAGCCCGACGAGGAGGCCCACGAAGAGTACAAGTTCTACGCTGACCGCTACATAGAGACGTATCCTGCGATGCGCGATCTCATGCGAAAAACCACTCAACACGTCGCCGCACAGGGAAACGACGCCGAATAGAGAAACCCGATGACGAGATCGAGATATCCAACACTGGTCCAAGACAATGATGAGACGGCCCGGTGACGACAGAGAGGAGAATGCTATGGCCGAAGTCCGCAACGTCGAGGTGATCCCCGAATCTTACAGCTACGTTTTCAACCCTTACCGGGAGGCGGTCGTCAGCGTAAAGCCCGGCGACCGGGTGACGATCCACACCAACGATGCCTTCGAGAGCCGCATTCAGAGCAAGGACGACCTGCCGAGCCAGGCGCTCGCCACAGCCAAGTTCCTCAACCCGCAGACCGGCCCGATCTTTATCGAGGGAGCCGAACCCGGAGATACTTTGGCTGTCCACATCGAGAGCATCGAGCCAACACGGGACTTCGCCGTGAGCGCCATGATCCCGTACTTCGGCGGCCTCACCTCGACGGCCATGACCCGCACCTTGCAGGAACCGCTGCCGGAGAAAGTCTGGATCTGGGACTTCATCGAAGACGGAACGAAGATAAAGAACGACGACCTCGGCGTGACGCTTGACTGGGATCCGTTTATGGGTACTCTAGCTGTTGCTCCGGACCTGGAAGCGATCTCCGCTCTCGCCCCCGGACCTTTCGGTGGCAACATGGACGTGCCGGACGTGCGGCCAGGCAACACCGTCTATCTGCCGGTCTGGAACGAAGGCGCACTGTTCTACACGGGAGACTGCCACGCGAGGCAGGGACAGGGCGAGTTGTGCGGCGTGGCTTTGGAGATCACTGCTAAGACAACGCTCGTCTTCGATGTCATAAAAGGTCAGCCGCTAGAGTGGCCGCGCATAGAATCGCCCGAGAAGATAATGGTGGTCGGTAGCGCCCGACCAATGGAGGACGCTGCTCGCATCGCCAACACCGAGCTAATCCTCTGGCTCGAAGAAGATTACGGTTTCGATCGCTGGGACGCCTACCAACTCCTCACGCAGGCCGGAGGTCTATACGTCGGCAACATGGTTGATACGACCTACTCGCTTGTCGCGTCCATCGACAAGAAATACCTCACTCGCTCGGGCTGAAGACGCCCGGCGGTCTGTGGCGGTAAACTCCTCGGCGGCGCATGGGCTACAGACGAGGTAAAGCGTGACGGAACAGAATGGCGGCGGAACATTCGTGTGCATAGACTTCGACGGCACTCTCGTGGATGGCGAGGGGCGCATCCATCCAGCCGATGTCGATATCCTAGAAAACGACCGATCCGTAGAGTTCGTTCCGGCTACGGGTCGACCACTCCATTCTGTTCGCCGGACGCTTGAGCGGCATGGATTGTTCGTAGACGAGCCTATCCCGTTTCCGCTGGTACTGGAGAACGGGTCGGCAGTTTATCTGGAGAATGAGGTGTTGCTCTCGCAACGTTCGTTCGAGGCTGAGCTTCAAGAAGAGTTGATGGATGCCGTGTGGTCTTCGTCGGGGGCGAGCTTCATGTTGTTCAGTCTCGACGCGGCTCGGCTTTTGCATGTCAACGATCGGGTGCGGGGATTTGTGCGACGCTTTGATCTCGACGAGCGGCACTTCGATCCCGAAGAAGGATTGCCCCAACCGCTGTGCAAGATCGCCGTAACGGCTGACGATCCGAAGACCCTAAGGGATTTCCAGGCTACGCTCTCCGGGATGCCGCTGGAGCACACCTACTCGCTGCCGGACATGTTGGAGATCTCACCGGTCGGAGTTCACAAGGGTCTTGGCCTCAACGACCTCCTTGAGAACGCGGGAAACGTCGCTCCGGAGGTATTCGTAGTGGGCGACGGAGAGAACGATCTCGCGCTCTTCGATAGAGCGGATCTCTCTTTCACTCCGAGTGACAGCCCCCAAAATATTCAAGCCCACGCCGACCGCGTCCTCGATCTCGAAAGAGAGGGTCTTCTCACGCCGATACTCCGCGAGATCCGTAGCCGGGCGTAGTCTTCAGTCGCACTTCACGGGTTAATCGGGAGAACGGCAAGAACGCTCTCCCGATTAACCCGGTGCTCCTCTACTCGGTGGAGTTCATCGCGTCTGTGAGCTTTGGGAACAGGTGCTTGAGGCTCGGGTAGATCTCCTTGTACACGTCGTTGTAGAGTCGGTCGTAGAATGCGGAGTTCTTCTCGTCGGGCTCGTAACGCGCTCCTTCGCCGGACATGGCTTCGGCGGCTTCCTTGATGTCACCATGTATACCGCAGGCTGCGGCGGCGAGCATCCCCGCACCGAGGCAAGTGCTCTCTAATTCCTGGCAGACGGAGACCGGACGCTGGGTGATATCCGCTATGATCTGACACCACAACTCGCTTCGCGACCCGCCGCCAAGCGCCAGGATGTGCTCGACGGGTTTCTCCAGGCCGCTTTCGGCGCCGTCGGTCATCAAGCGTTGCTCGAACGCGATGCCTTCGAGGATGGCCCGGTAGGCGTGGGCTTTGCCGTGAGTTCCGGTCCAGCCGATCATCATGCCCCGAGCGGCGGTGTCCCAGTATGGTGTGTTTGCGTTGTTCCAGTACGGTACGGCCAACAGCCCGTTCGAGCCGGGCTTCAATTGTGCAGCGGCTGTCTCGAGGATTTGCTCCGTGCTCAACCCGAGCCCAAAGTCCTCGGCCTTGATGCCGCCGAACTTATCCACAAACCAACTGACAGTGAACGTCCCCGCAGCCAGCAGTGTCTCCAGCGTATACGTGCGCGGAATCGGCCCGCCGAGTACCCGGTACTCATTCCCCCACGAGTAGTTCTCGCTGTATGTTCCGGAGACGACCGCCGTGCCGAGGTTCAGGTACGCTTTGCCTGGCTCGGTGATGTTTGCTCCAAGACCGGCGGATTGTCCATCGCCTACGCCGCTCACTATAGGGACGCCAGGTTGCAGGCCGACCTCGCGGGCCACGTCCTCTTTTAGTTCGCCGAGGATCTCGCCGGGAGCGTACATATCCACCATATGCTCTCGCCCGAGACCAACCATCCCGAGTAGCTCGTCGGACCAATCGAAGGATTCCATGTCTACGAGTCCCATTGGGTCTGCGGTCGCCCAGGAGGTGCGCCAGTGGCCGGTCATGCGATGTACGAGAAACGCGTGAACGTCTACGACGCGGGCGGTACGGTCC
>JBGTDE010000414.1:0-4192 GCA_041748475.1 Rubrobacteraceae bacterium
GTTTTCGTCTGCGCTTTGGCCGTTCGCCACTCTGGGATGGCCGGAGGAGAGCGCGGATGTGGATTATTTCTACCCAACGGCTTTGCTGAGTACGGCGCGGGAGATCATGTACCTCTGGGTTGCCCGAATGGTCATGATGGGCCTGCGTTTCAAGTCCGAGATTCCCTTCAAGAAGATAAACGTCCACTCGATAGTCCTGGCCGAAGACGGCACTAAGATGAGCAAATCCAAAGGAAACACCATCGACCCGCTCGACCTCTTCGACGAGTACGGTACGGACGCAGTTCGTTTCGGCCTGCTCTATCAGTCCTCGACACAGGATTTCGCGTATTCCTACGAGCGGGCAGCCATGGGTCGGGCATTCGTTACGAAACTATGGAACGCGACGCGCTTCATAGCTAGCTACCCCGAGGGCGACGGCGGTAACGAGACATCCGCTGCGGATCGTTGGATCCTCTCGTCGCTAAATCGCTTGAGCCGGGACTACGATGCACTACTAGAAGAGTGTGAGTTCTCCGAGGCAATGCGCCGGGTCTATGATTTCGCCTGGCACGAGTTTGCTGACTGGTACATCGAGATCAGCAAAGCCGCACCCTCGGAGTCGACGCCGCGCGTCTTACGCGAGGTGTTCGATGGGATACTGCGGCTGCTTCACCCGGTGATGCCATTCGTCACGGAGGAGATGCACCGTGCTCTCGGTGGCGAGACGATGCTGGTGCGGCGGGAGCTTCCGAAGTTCGATGCGGCACTGGAAGACTCGGAGGCCGAGAGAGTGCTGGAGCGGACCAAGCGGTCTGTCTCCGCCGTGCGTTCGTTTCGGGCGGATTCCAATGTTCGTGAGGTGTTGGATTGTCTGCCGCCGCCGGACATTGACGTGGAAGTCTTCGCGGCGCTCTCAAAAGTGCGGGTAATCGAATCATTGGGGGGCGAGAGCCAGGCCTCATTGCCAGCCGGGGATCTCGTGGTGGAGATCGGGCTGTCAGAGGAGTTGCGACAAGGTGAGATAGAGCGGCTACGTAAGGAGATATCACGTGTCGAAGCCGAAGTGCGTCGAGCAGAAGGCAAACTCGCCAACGATAAGTTCGTCCAGAACGCTCCCGCCGATATCGTCGCCGCCGAACGCGAGAAGCTGCAAGCGAACGCTGCTATCCAAACCACGCTAGCGGCACGCCTCGACGAGTATCTCTGAGGCGCGTGGCTATGCTGCCGACCAAGCCAGGTTTCGCGAAAGTCTGTGAGGAGCTTGACCGTCGCCAACAGATCACGCTTGGCTTCAAGCGCATATCCGCACTCCTGGACGCGCTAGGAAATCCGGAGCGAGACCTCCGCGTCCTGCAAGTCGTGGGCACTAACGGCAAAGGAACCACAACCGTAGCATTGGCCGCCGCTCTCGAAGAGCTGGGCGCATCAGCTGGTGCGTACCTCTCGCCGCACGTTCTCTCCTACACGGAACGCGTGATGCTACACGGCCAATACGTCACCGAGGACCAATTCGCCGCCGGTATGAGCGCCGCGATAACGGCTGCGGATGAGAACGCTATAGACGCCTCACAGTTCGAACTCCTAACTGCTGGTGCTCTGGCGATGTTCCGAGACGCGGGCCTCGACATCGCCGTCCTCGAAGCTGGGCTAGGAGCGCGGCACGATGCGACAACCGCCGCTGAACCCGAGGTAGTGGTGCTCACTAATGTGTCAATCGACCATGCCGAGTACCTTGGAGATACCGTCGAAGCCATAGCGCGGGAGAAACTCGCGAGCCTGAGAGCGGGTTCCAGGTTGATACTGGGCGCCCCGTATATCCTCGACATCGCCCAACAAGAATGCGACAGGATCGGGGCTACCCTGGTGGAAGCCTACAACCACGATTCGGTCAACGAAGCCATACAGGGCTTCGCTCCCTACGCGCTTCAAAATGCTAGGCTCGGAATATTCGCGGCCGAGGCTGTGATGGAACGATCCCTAAGCACAGAGGTGCCGGTACTCGAAGGCTTGAGAAACTCGTTGCCGGGGCGATTCGAGGTCCGAGAAGTCCATGGTGTCCCGGTCGTGGTGGATGGTGGACACAATCCCGATGGCGTGCGGGCTGCGGTAGATGGAATCGAGAGTCTCTATGGCGAGCGCCCGCTAGTGGTTGTGTTCGGTGCCTTGCGAGGGAAGGATATTGCACGTATGCTTGACGCGCTGGTCTGGAGGGCTGACGCGCTCGTGTTGACGAAAGTCGACAATGAGCGGGCTATAGAGCCCGAGTCCGTCTGGTCAGAGCATGAGACAACGAACTTTAGAGGGAGTTGCGTTCGGGTGGAAGAGGATGCGGAATTGGCTTTGAGTTGGGCCGTGGAAGAGGCTAGGGTTCGTGGTGGTTTGGTTCTGGTGACTGGCTCATTGTATTTGGGTGCTCGGTTGCTTGGAGGGTTGCGTGAAAAATAGTAGTAATTGGAAGCTCGCGGCGTTGCTCGTGGTGTTGCTCGTGGGTTCATTTGGTATCGGGTACTACGGCATGATCCGGTTCATACTCTGATGGGAGCGTTCTCGATGTTGTTTTTGCAGGGGGATCCCTTTCAGTTTATTACCGATTTGATCACTAGCCCGTTCCTGCGTATTGGGGGACAGTTGATCCTGCTGCTGTTCGTGATCCTGTGGATCTCATTGGTCTACTGGACTTACTCCGATGCCTCGCGCCGTGGAGCCCTCAAGATTTTTTGGGGTCTAGTCGCGATCATCTTCCCGTTCATAGGAACTCTGATCTACCTGATAGTTCGCCCACCGGAGTACGTCGTGGACACCCGCGAACGCGAATTAGAGCTTGCCGTACTCGAACGCGAGCTTCGCAACCGGGTGCTACTCTGCCCGAACTGCCGGGCCATAGTGGAACGCGACTTTATAGTTTGTCCGGAATGCCACTGGGAGCTAAAAAAATCCTGCGTCCAATGCGACAAGCCCCTGAACATGGAGTGGGAGACCTGCCCATTCTGCGGTACGGACCAAAAAAGCGGAAAACAATCCAACTGGTGAATAGGAGAAAAATATGGAACAAACCCTGATTCTGGTAAAAGGTGACGGTGTCAGTCGGCGACTCGTAGGTGAGATCATCCGGCGCATAGAAGCGAAGACCCTGGATATTCGAGCCCTGAAAATGATGGATGTGAGCCGCGAACTTGCCGAGCAACACTACGCTGAACACGTGGAGAAATCTTTCTTCGAGGAGCTGGTAGCGTTCATCACTTCCACGCCGGTCGTCGCTATGCGCGTCGAGGGCGAGAATGCTATCAAGGTGATGCGCAACCTCGTGGGAGCTACGAACCCGGCGGAGGCCGCTCCCGGTACGATCCGCGGAGATCTCGCGTTGAGCCTTCCGGACAACCTCGTCCACGGCTCGGATTCCCCCGAAAGCGCCGAACGCGAACTCAAACTCTTCTTCGGATAACGCCCGGTTTACATCCCGTGCAATTCATATTGGCCTCTGAATCCGCCCGGCGCGTGGACCTACTACGCGCCGCCGGATATGATTTTAAGGCTCAGAAAAGCGGGTTTCCCGAAGAAACCCTCGAAGATCCTCGCGAAACCGTGGAATTTAACGCTCGTGGCAAAGCTCTTGCGGTCGCCTCTGAAACCGAAGGAGTGGTGCTCGGTTCGGATACCGTCGTCCATGTGCCGGGCCTGCAGGCGGGTGAAAACATCTTTGGACAGGCTGCGAATGAAGACGATGTTCAGCGGATGCTCGGAACGCTCGCTGGTCGCACACACGAGGTGTACTCAGGCGTAGCGATCACTCGCGGCGGAGAAGTTTCGGTGCGTCACGCTGTTACGAGCGTTCGGATGCGTGCTCTATCCGGCGCTGAGGTGGAAGCATATGCGGTTGGTGGAGACGGTATTGGGAAAGCTGGTGGGTACGCTATTCAAGGACAGGCCGCGATGTTTGTCGAGTGGATCGGGGGCGACTACACCAACGTCGTTGGTCTTCCCATCTCCCTGCCCGTGCGGATGTTGCGAGACTTCGGTGTCTACTGGTATTAGATATTCTCTGAGATCTCGGCGTGCTTCGAGCACCTTTAGAATTTGAGCGTTATGATACCTGTGTGGGAAAGCAACGCTATACGTTAAAGCAACTTCCGCCCGAATTACGGCCTCGGGAACGACTGCTGGAGGCTGGATCCTCAGCGCTTTCCAACTCCGAGTTGCTTGGCATTCTCTT
>JBGTDE010000415.1:0-2271 GCA_041748475.1 Rubrobacteraceae bacterium
AAAGGTATATCCAACATAGAGCCTCGGCATCGAGACCACAAGAACCACACCGGAAGTCTCCGCTTCAGTGGCGATCTCCTGAGACTCGCGCAGAGTGGTCGCCAGGACTTTCTCGGTGAAGACGTGCTTACCGGCTCTCGCGACGGCTGGGATGACCTTGCCGTGGTCCGTGGTAGGCGTCGTCACGACCACGCCGTCGATATCGTCGCGGGCCAGTAGAGTTTCGAGGTCTTCGTGGAAGGATACGTTCCGGCGGGTGGCTTCTCGCTCTCCGCGCTCCGGGTCTTCATCCCAGATGGCGACGATCTCGGCATTGGGGTGCTCTTCGGTTTCGCGGGCGTAGTCCTCGGCGTGAACGTGCCAGAAACTCATTATGGCTACGCGGAAAGTGGTGTTTGAATCTTCGGTCATTAGTTGGGAGCCTTTCTTGGATTTTTTCGCGTCTTGTGGTGCTGTGGTTAGTCGCGGGTGAAGCCGCCTTCGGAGTTGATGGTTTGGCCGGTGATCCAAGCCGCCTCGTCACTCACCAGAAACGCCACGAGCCGCGCCGCGTCATCGGGATGCCCCATCCTACCAAGCGCGAATTTAGGCACCAACTCGCGCCCCAATTCCTCCGACATCCAACCCGTATCCGTCGGTCCAGGATTGACGGCGTTGACCGTTATCCCCTTGTGACCTACCTCCGCCGCAAGTGTCCGAGTGAACGCTTCAATAGCGCCTTTGGTCGCGGCGTAGGCCAACTCTCCGACCATCGGCCCTAGGGTCTGGCCTGAGCTGAAGTTGACGATCCTACCGGATGCCCCCTCATACCGCCGGGCGAAAAGTACACACAGCATCGCCATCGCCCGCACGTTGACGGCGTAATGAGCGTCGAGCCCCACAGTGTCCAGAGCCTCGAAACCGTCGCGCTCCGAGTGAGCGGCCACGTTGACCAAGATGGAGACTGGACCGATTTCTTTTTCGGCGTAGTCGAGTAGTTCTTTGGGGCATTCGGCTAGCGAGAGATCCATCTCCACCCCCGCAGCCCGCACGCCCATGTCGCGCAACTCTTCTAGCAGCGACTCAGGCTCGTCGTCGTCCGAGTCCCACGGCATTTCACGATCGTACTCTCTCCAGTACGAGATACGGATATCCGCCCCACGAGCGGCCAATGCCCGACAGACCGCCGCGCCTATTCCAGCCCGCCGTCCGACACCCGTAACGAGTGCCACACGGCCCCGCAGGTTATCTCCGGTTTTGAGTATTGTCTCACTCATCCTTTTCCTTGTATGTCATCTCGATCTCCCTTGACTCGAATCCGAACAGGTCTTCAACGATCTCACCTGCAAACTCGAATCCATACCTCTCATAGAAAGCGCGAGCACGCTCGTTGTTATTCTCCACTCGTAAGGTGAACTCTGTTCCTGGAGGAAACGCCGCGATGCCTCTCTGTAAGAGAAGCCTCCCGATACCACGGTCTTGATGACCTGGCAGAACATACAGCGCTCCGAGGTAAGCGCCGCCCTTCGACACAGGCTGAAAGTCCGCAAAACCTACGACTTCACGATCCAGCACCGCGACCAGGAAAACATCGGAGGACATCCGTCGTTCGAGGGAAGTTTTGGAGTACGCTCTATCCAGGAACTTATCCTGAACTTCGTCCGGAATGCTGCCCTGGTAAGTGTCAGCCCAAGTCCTGCGGACAATATCCTGCACCGGGCGGATATCACCGCGTTTCATCGTTCGTATCGTCGCGGAATGATCTTTCGGAACACAGTGGGTCAGCTTGTAGAACCAGCCGCTTCCTTTATCTTTCACGGCGTGCGAATTCCGGTTTTCATGGGCGGATATTAGCATCTGAGCTTTTTGAAAAGGCTGTTGTGCAAAACTCATGCAGCGCGGGAAGCTCTCTAAAGTAGATCCCCACAAGCCACCATCCGCACCTTGCCGCCAACGGAGACAGCTATCTCGCCACCGGCTATCTCTTCGGCGTGCAGATGTAGGAGCGAAGGACGACGCATCTCATAGCCTTGTTCCACCTTTACGTCGATAGTATCGGCTTCGAGGTAGCGGTGATGCAGGAGGTAGGCGGCCAAGCATCCGGCGGCACTGCCGGTTGCGGGGTCTTCGGGGACATTGGGGTCGTCGATAAACATGCGAGCAGAAAGATCTCCGCCGCGACCAGCCGCGTGCGCCTCCGGGCAGAACATGTACACGTTCTTGCCAGCTACCTCGGGGTAGAGCCCCCGATTCATCCGACATTTCTTGAGGGCATCGAGGCTCTTGAGCGGC
>JBGTDE010000416.1:0-3424 GCA_041748475.1 Rubrobacteraceae bacterium
CACTACGGTCTCAAGGCCAACGCGGTGCTGACGTTCTGGATCGCCTACGTTTTGACTCGCCCTCTGGGAGCTTCCATCGGCGACTATCTCTCCCAGAACCACAGTGAGGGCGGACTTGGCCTGGGAACGGTTGGGACTAGCGCGCTCTTCTTGATTACCATCCTCGCTCTCGTCGTCTACCTCAGCGTCACCCGGCGCGATAGGATCGAGGCCACCAAACCCGCCTAGTACCACCATGCGCAACGTGAGCCGCACTGGACTAGTACGAGCTCAACGGTAGCGTCTAACGGCTGAGAGTTAAAGTCGGCAGCAGAGTTTCCAGGGTCCCGAAATGAATCTTCAATTCGGGACCTTTTACCTTCTGGAACTCCCATACGGCTCTTAATAAACGAGCGTACTTTGATACTCGACGGAGAGGCAAAGAGCCTTTTCGCAAAAGGAAGGAGTCACTAATGTGTGGCTGGATAAACTATGTGGGTTTGGCACTCTACGGTCCAGTGCTCGTACGCTCGAGGAACCTCGAAGTGTAAAGACAGAAAGGTTCGAAGGTGAGTGAGGTCGTTGACGTGACCTTTGACACCGGCAGAATCGTCTTCTCGTATCTGACTCTAATCAAATTTACGGGCGCCGCCGAGCCCGGCAATTAATAAACACAGCACGATCGAACAAGGTTTAGGGGCGTCGTTTCTCAGACGCTCCGCCTATCTCTCGCCACTTATCGACCTTTGCTGCTGGAAGGGTAAGCAAACCTCCTAGAGTCTTCGCATGGTGATGCTCCAGAGCAACGTAATCCTTGAGATGCCAGATCGCTCTTTCGATGAACTGACGTTTTTCCGCAGTCTACCGGCATGCCTCCTTCGGCCACGCTCGACGAACGCTAAAGCATTACTACTTAGCGATACGATGACCCAACACTTTGAGTATCTGTCAAACTATGATACTTTTGACTCTAGACGTGAAAGGCACGAGGCGTGGTACCGAAGTCGGTGGTCTAGAAAACTTGGGTTGCGCGCCTACGGCACGGAACGAGGAGGTAGAGATCATGGCAGGTTTTCCGCCCATCAGCGTGCGGCAGCCCCGTCCGCACGATCTTGTAGACGATCCCGTGGGTGTCTGCGGGGTTGGCACGGGCTTCGAGGGAAGAATCTCGGCACGGATTCGTGCGGCAAACGGTGCGGAACTAGCGCAGAGATCTATCAGGGCTGGTGGTACCGGGATATGGGGTAACTTCCGTGTGGGCATAGACCTCCCCTCCGATCCACCTACTGCCCGAGGTACTCTGGAGGTCTTTGAAGAGGCTCAGGATGGTAGCGGTCGTGAACTGAACAAGGTGGTCATCCCAGTAGTCTTTGGCACCAACCTCATCGAGGATTACGTGGGGTTCGCTCAGTACGAAGTTGAGAGTGGAGACACTCTATCCAGTATCGCCCAGCAGTTCTACGACGATGCGGAACGGTGGCGCACCATCTTCAAGGCAAACCGAAACCAAATCGAAGATCCCGACGTCATCTTCCCGGGACAGGTACTGCGCATACCACAGTAGGATCACAGAAGGACATTGTCGCGGTCGGCCCTAATCGAAGAGACTCTCCTGTCCACTGTCTACGCGCCGGAATGCGGCGGTGGAGAGCGAGGAGAGCCGCCTATCCTGGAGTCCGGCCCGCTTGCAGCTTACGTAGAACAAGTGGGCGATGTGTTTAGCGTAGATGCCCCCGCCTCTCATGCGAGAGCCAAACTCCGGGTCGTTTAGCCTTCCACCACGCATCTCGCGTATGTGATTGAGGACTTTGCTCTTGCGATCCGGGAAATGCTGCTCCAGCCACTCCTCGAAAAGCGGTGCGACAGCGTAGGGCAACCGGACGGGTGTGTAACCGGCGAAGGTCGCACCGGCTTCAGCGGCGGCAGAGAGCAGATCCGGCAGTTCGTGGTCGTTGAGGCCAGGGATGATCGGGGCTGTCAGTACCCCAACCGGTATACCCACTTCCGCAAGCTTACTGATGGCCGCCAAACGCCGCTTCGGGGACGAAGTTCGCGGCTCCATGATGCGCCGCAAATCGTCATCGAGGGTGGTCAGGGAGATATTTACGGAGACGGCGTTGTAGCGGGCGAGTTCGGAGAGTAAATCCACATCCCGCGTAACGAGATGGTTCTTGGTAATAACGACCACCGGATTCCGAAACTCCGCCAGCACTTCCAGGCAACGTCGGGTAAGGCGTAGCTTCTTCTCAATGGGCTGGTAAACATCGGTCGCGCCGCTCATCGCCAGTGGTTTCGGCTCCCACCGAGGAGATTCGAGCTTTTTGCGGAGAAGGTCCGGGGCGTTCTCTTTTACCAGTATCTTTGTCTCGAAATCCAGACCGGCGGATAATCCCAGGTACTCGTGATTCGGGCGAGAGAAGCAGTATATGCAGCCGTGACTGCATCCCCGGTAAGGGCTGATCCCGGCATCGAATCCAATATCCGGGCTGTCGTTGGTGGTTACTATGGACCGGGCATGATCCCTGAGGTAGATCGTCTCCGGCTTCTCGGGCTCCAGATCCTCCGGGTCCAAGTACTCATAGTCCGGCACCACTTCGATCTTTTCGAAGCGGTTCTTCGGGTTCGAGAACGCTCCGCGCCCCACTATATTTCGATCTTCTCTCACCACTTGATTCTAACGGTTGCTCGTCTACCTCTAACTGGTGGTTTTCGAGCGCGGTGGCGCAGCCGGATTGGCAATAGAAGATGTTCCAAGGGACAGGAGACAACTGCAAATTCCGCCCTCCACAAAGGTCTATCGTCCCCGGTAAAGGCTCTCTACATTTCCAGGAAGCGTTCGAGGTTGTATATTTGATCCGGGGTACCGAGGATTATCAGGGTGTCTCCGACCGAGATACTAGCCCGGTCCGTGAGGTTTGTGTCGAAGTCTCCCTCTCCGTCCCGGATCGCCAATATCCGCGCCCCGGTCTTTTTGAAGACATCCAACTCCGCTAGAGAATTTCCCGCGAGCGGCGAGCCTTCATCTACGAAGAATTCTTCGAGCTGGAAGTCGATGCCGCCTCCACCATGCGAGATCACATCGAGGAAATCCACGACGGCGGGACGGGTTGCGAGCGAGGCGAGATGCCGACCGCCGATGGAGTGAGGCGAGAGAGTTCGGTCGGCCCCGGCCATGCGGAGCTTAGCGGCGCTGGAGTCGGAATTGTAACGGGCCACGATGTATAGCTTCGGGTTCAAGCGACGGGCCGAAAGCGTGATGAAGACGTTGTCCGCGTCGCCTTCGACGGCGGCTATGAGTCCGCGCGCCCGTCGCGCTCCGGCGGATTCGAGTGTCTCGTCGTTGGAGCCGTCACCGGGTATGGCGTGGTGTCCGTCGGAACGGCATTGCTCTACAGATGATTCGTTCCGGTCGATGACGACGAAAGGCACGCCTTCGGCGGTTAGC
>JBGTDE010000417.1:0-3973 GCA_041748475.1 Rubrobacteraceae bacterium
CAGATCCTATACACCTACCCGGCCCACGAGGAGGGCGGCGAACGTGGCTTCTCGGTCGCGGTGAATGGTTTCTCCGGCTCGAACGGTCACGTGGAGAAGATGCTCGCGGTCGAGACGGAGCGTACATCAGAGGGGAAGACCGTCTTGAAGGAGGGCACGGAGTTTGAGATAGAGGCGGATCTCGTGCTGCTCGCTATCGGCTTTACCGGCCCGATCCACGACCGGCTGCAAGAGACCCTGGACCTCGGATATACTGACCGGGGTGCGATCCACTCGGAGAACGGCTACGCGACTCGCGAGCCCGGCGTCTTCGTGGCAGGCGACGCCAAACGCGGCGCGTCCCTAATAGTCTGGGCCATAGCCGAGGGCCGCAAAGCCGCCCGGCAAGCCGACGAACACATCATGGGACGTAGCCTGCTACCAGGATAGGACCAAGACCAATGTCCGCCGGATCCATCGCATACACTTGGGGCTCCACACCCAAAGAGCGCGAGATGCAGTTCCCCTGCGACGCCCTGCTCGAAAACGCCGACGACGAATACTTCCGGGCGGTTGACGTGGACGCGCCCGCAGAGGTGCTCTTTCAATGGCTCTGCCAGTTAAAAGTTGCGCCCTACAGCTACGATCTCCTCGACAACCTCGGTCGCCGCAGCCCACGCCGCTTGACCCCTGGAGCCGGGGATCTGGCAAAGGGCCAGAAGGTAATGACCATCTTCGAGATCTCCGCCTTCGAGGAAGATCATCACATCACGGTAGTCCTCAACAACCCGCACGCTACAAAAGTCTTCGGGCGTGTCGCGTTGAGCTACGTGATTCTGCGGACCTCAGAGAACCATTGCCGGCTCATCGCCAAGCTCCGAATACGTCATTCGAGGCGACTACCATTATCACTAACACGCCCGTCCCTGGCATGGGGAGATCTCATAATGATGCGTAAACAGCTCCTGACCCTGAAATATCTCGCGGAGAGTGAGTCTACGATGCGGACACCGTAGAATTCCTAGACTCTTCTACAATTTCTTGAAGTACCGGGCTATCGGCAACTGGACGTAGCCAGCTTTCTCGTATGTCCGGCGCGCTGCGGCATGTCCGGGATCTCCTCCCGTCTCGACCATTGCGATCGTCATCCCAGCGTCTTTGATCCGGGCGAGCGCGAAATCGGTAAGGGCGGTTCCGATGCCGCCACCTTGATGGTCAGGGTCGACCGCGAGCATGTAGATCTCACCCATACTGCTCTCGGGGTGGAGACCCACCGCCACAAATCCCGCGATACTCTCATCCGTCTCGGCGACCCACACTCGGCTCTTCTCCGCAGCGCAGACATCCTTTACAGATCGCCGCTGACTCTCTCGCCAACCTTCGGGATAGAGCCGCTCGTATACTTCGGCCTCCATCGCCTGTTCGATAGACTCGAAGACCGGAGCCCACGCTCTTAGAGAGAGGTCAACCACCGCGTTAGCGTCCCGATCTTCGAACGGTCGAATGTGAGGCTGGATAGACTCCACCTCTCAATGCTAGCAGAAACTAGAAGATTTTAGCGTTCCAACGAGATACTCTGCAGCAACGACTCGGTCTCTCTTTCCAACCGCTCGCAGGACTCGCGCACGAGGCTCAGTCCGTCTTCTTCGGAGAGCGGTGCTTCAGGGTAGCTCTCCAGGATTTCGGCTTCGGTGGTGTTGTACCGCTCGCCGTTGGGCTTTAGCTTCTCGACGTAGTCAGGGGTCTCGTTTTCGGTGGCGAATTCGATCAGGGAATCCAGATACGACACGATGGAGAGGTGGGCTACGCCGTCGGTGACGGCGGCGTAGAAGAGGTGCTTGTGGAGGCTCGGGAAGTCTGGGACGAGGAGTTTCTCACCGGCTATCTGGACTGTTCGTATGCCTTCGGTTGGGGTGACGGTTAGTTCTTCTTCGCGGAGTCGGTTTGCGACGGATTCTATGAGGGCGGCTACGGCTAGGGTGTGAACTGGGAAGTTGCCGTCGATGCCGCGAAGCTCTACGGTGTTTTTGCCGCTGATCCTGACCGGACCCCAGTTCGCTTTTAGCGGTCCGCCGCCGCTGCCGGTGTAGAACCCTTCTTCTACCCCCGCCGCCGCTACGGCCTGCAGCCAGCGTCCGTAGTCGGCGCGGTGCCGCTCTACTAGTTGCTCGATGTTGGAGGCGTAAGGTTTTAGTCCCCCGACTTCCGGCAGATTCGCGTAGAGTCCCGGCATCTCGAAGTCCGCGCTACCCCGGTAGTGAGCCGTGCGGACGG
Source organism: Rubrobacteraceae bacterium (assembly GCA_041748475.1). Taxonomy (GTDB): domain Bacteria; phylum Actinomycetota; class Rubrobacteria; order Rubrobacterales; family Rubrobacteraceae; genus JACDDK01. Next base: position 2,254 of record JBGTDE010000417.1, read on the forward strand.
CGAGGCCGGTGCGTTCTCCTTCGTAGAAAGGCGTGGATCTAGTGAGGGCGATGATAGCCGGGTCCAGAGCGACGGCTAGATTGTAGAGGTTCAGAAGTTCGACCCGGGCGGCTGGAGTGGCCTCGCGGGAGACGACGGTGTCGGCATCCGTTGTTCCCTCGCACAGCTCCAAGTGCAGGTGAGTCCCGATGCAACGTCCGGCGTTGAGGAAGTTCTCGCGTCCGAGGGTGCGGGCTTGAAGTTCGTAGCTATCGTCGCCGCGCATCGGTGGGTTTGTAGGGAGGGGATAGGCGGCGAGCGGGAAGAGTCGGACACCCATCTCCCGGCCAACGCGGAGTGCCAGGTCCAGGCGGTTCAGGTATCCGGTGGAGAGTGAGGTGAGCGTATCCGCTGGGGGAGTGTTGATCTCGAACATCCCTCGTGAACATTCCTCGACGAAACTACCCTCGTCCCCGCCAGCCTCCAAACACCGGGCTAGAAACTCGTCCGCGAGATCCGAAGGTGCGCCTCGCTCGTCTACCAGAAAGAGCTCCTGTTCGATCCCTATGCGTCTCTCCGCAGTATCCGAGTCCCGTTCACCTCCACTCACAAAAAGCAATCTCAAGCCACATTAACCAGCAGTATCCATTATGCACGCCTCAGAAGCCCTTTGTAACTGGCCCTCGGGAGAAATTTACGGTGGGGATTTTTTGGTTTCCTTAGCCACAGGAGAGGAAATTCGTCTGATATATCCGACGTGCCGTATAAAATCCGGCGGGATTTCGAGACGCATTCATGGCCTGTGGGCCGAAGACCGGGATTAAACGTTTCTCTACAGTATGTGCGGCTGGCGTTCACGCTAGCATTCCACGCGCAGAGAATAGGGAGGTCGGATGAACCGAGGCGAATTAAGGGAAGAGTACGCCGAAGGTACGGGATACGGCTTGTGGAGAGGGGCGGAGGTATGATTCCCGATCGCTCACAGCGGGCCTCGAAGACAGCTTCCAACCTCGTTGGGATGAGCCGAAAGCGTTTCCTTCTCGCCGTGAGCGGGATGCTCGGTGCGATCTCCGTCGGAGGATTGGCCTCCAAAAAGGCCCAGGCCTCGGAGAGCGTGCTCGGTTACTATGGCACGCCGCCGAACGCCACCGGGACTTACGTGCCTCCGGGCGAGAACCACTATCTGGCCTCGGATCGCCCGGAGGTCATAAGCTGGGGTTTCCTGCCCAATCGAGATGCCGAGCCAGTTATGGTCGTGCGTTCTGGGGATTGCGTGACTATAGAGCAGATCTCGCACGAGGGGATACTTCCGGATCAAGGCAACCCCTACGATTTTTTCGCCTCTTGGAACATCCCGCAAGAGGATATCCTCGACGATCAACTCATGGTCTTCGAAGAGGTGGAACAGAAAGGCGAGGGACCGCACGTCGTTACCGGCCCGGTCGCCATCGAAGACGCGGAACCCGGCGACATACTCGAAGTTCGGTGTTTGGAGATCGCACCTCGCGTCTACTACGGCGTGAACTCAGCCCGTCACGGCAAAGGTTCTCTGCCCGAGATATATCCGCTGGACGGGGAGGATCTGTACAGCAACCTGCTTACCTTTGATCTGGATCGCGGCGTTGGACACTTCCCCGCTGGAACCGGTATCGAAGTCCCTCTAAAACCGTTCATGGGCATCGTCGGGGTCGCGCCAGATACTTCAGAGATGGTCAACTCCGTTCCCCCAGACGTCTACGGC
>JBGTDE010000418.1:0-2460 GCA_041748475.1 Rubrobacteraceae bacterium
ACCAGCAAAAGCCCTAGCCAGACCTCACCGGTCTCGACCAGACCTCGCGCTGAAAGCACCCCGATACCGACAACGCTCATCGGCAAAAAGTACAACGCGCTCGTTCCTCGAAACTCGTGTTTAGGCAAGGCGCGAGAGGCGAGCAGCAGAACTATCGGCGGACCGGCGAGTCCCGTGGATGTCGAGAGAGCACCGCTGGAGAATCCAGCTACCAGTGTTCCCCATCGCGTTTCGGCCCCTGGCAGTCGAATCTCCCAAACTAGAAGAAGTGCTGAAAACACAACGATCAAACCGACCCCGAGCCTAATGTACAGTGGGTCCACAACCCTCAAAGCCTCGACTCCTAGCACGAGCCCAAAGAGCGACGGCACCAATAAAGCGACAGAGAGCCGCCTTCGGGCCTCGCTCCACGAATCCCACACCACCGCCAAATTTATAAAAACAGAGAAAACCGTTGTCAAAACGACAACCGTGCGAGGTTCGTAGACAAAGAGAAGCACCGGAGCACTGATAAGCGCCAGTCCAAAGCCCGTCATCCCCGTAACAGTCCCGGCTAGAAACGCAGCGAAGATCGCAACCACGAAAGCCCAGGTTAGCAAGATGCGCTTCTCCTTCCGAAGAAGCTTAGATTAGCGCAGGACTCCGGCGTAGAGGCGTTCCCAGGCTTCCATCTCCGGAGTGAAGTAGCGTACTCGGGTCTTCTTATACTCGCGGGTGGAGTAGAGGGAGGCAAAGTCGGACAGGCCGCTCTCCTCGGCCATGGTCGCCAGGATAGTCTCGCACTCTTCAACGCTGCGACCGTGGACCATACTGAACAGCGCGTAGGGCCAGTCCTCGTAGATCGGTCGCTGGTAGCAGTGTGAGACCGCCTGATACTGCGCGAACATGTTGCCGACTTCCTCGACGCGCTCTTCGGGCACTTTCCAGACACCCATCGCGTTAGCCCGGAAACCGGCTTTGCGATGATAGAGAACGGCGGAGAAGCGGCGCATGATCTTACGTCGCTGCAAATCGTTGGCGTGTTCTATGAGATCCTCGGAGGACATCCCGATCTGCTCTCCCCACAGATCAAACGGCCTTGGGGTGAGCGGCACGTCCTCCTGCAAAGCCCGGATTACATCCTGGTCGGTATCTGAGATGTTGCGATCCGCCGCCGCGCGATCCGATTCACCGTACTGCGGAGCTTCCTTCTTCGCTGTCGCTCCCATGTTCATATCGAGCGTTACGCCGATCTTGAAGAGCTTGAGCGTCGGCAGGATGCGGGTCTTCTCCGCGCCGCTAATACGGTGCAGAACGTCCACCGTGCCTTCGAGGCCGAGCCTGGAATCCGGTGGAACAGCGACCGTGTACCAGAGGTTCAATTCGTTGTTGCGCTCGTAGTTGTGCGAGACACCGGGATGGGAGTTGACTGCCTTAGCACCCTCGGCCAGTTTGTTCTTTGGAATTCTCGCGGCTACGAGGGTGGACTGGTACCCGAGCACTCGCGTGTCGAAGATGGCGCTGATCTGACGTATCACTCGCGATCTTTTGAGGGACTCAACCCGCCGAATGACCTCGCCACCCGATAGCCCTACCTCACGCCCAATGGCGGAGAACGGTTCGCGCTCCAGCGGAAACTCGCGCTGGATAAAATTGAGTATGTCTTTGTCGGTGCCGTCCATCATGCGGCTTGCGGATGTTGTGCTTACCACGCTCTACAGGCCCTTCTCGAAGTTTTCCAACGTCTGGAAAGATAATAACAGCCATAACCGAAATACGGTATGACAATGTTTACGATTGCTTCCCCCACGTTGGCCACAAAGCCTCTTCCTCGACCTTCGCACCGGTGACCGCAAACTCGACGGGATAAGGTCACGGGCGGGGCGACGTTCTTCCGCGTCACGACCCCGATGATACCGGCGGTGAGCCCCTTCGACGGCAAGTCCTTGTCCAGCACAGCTACGTTGACTCTCGCGAAACCGTCCGCAAACCTCTCCGCGGCTAGCGCGGAGACCCGAGGAGCGGCGGTCTCGGGGGTAAAACGCTCTCCACGGGCGTCTCGAAGTCTTTGTTGGATGCGTCCAGCGAGGGCAAGTAAGGCTCCTGTATGCTCGTAATCACCATCGTCCAATGATCCGCCGTCCTTGGGTTTGGGTGGGCTAGAGAGACATCGCTATCAGCCGTCTAGCTGGCCCAGACCGGAACTTAGCCGATGCGCCGGGGAGTCAACATCGCGCTCTGGGCCGGATCCTTCTCGGGAAGATCGGCGTCAAGGACCAGATCTCCTTCGGTCGTGCGGACCTCCAGCCCGGTTGCGTCCTCGCGCAAGAGCGCCGCGTTCATCCGACACTCGAGTGGCTGGTCTCCGGTACCGATAAAGGCGCCGGAGGGTACGGAGGTGCCGTCTTCGTTCCGAAGCGCGAGCTCGTAAGTCTCTCCATCCTCCAACCCGGAGACGACGAGTATGGTCTCGGTGCCCCA
>JBGTDE010000419.1:0-1746 GCA_041748475.1 Rubrobacteraceae bacterium
CCATAGATGCCCTCGAAGATGGCGTTCTTCTCCCGCAACACAGCCGTCAACTTGGTCCGCAGAATACCCTCGTCGAAAATATCCTGCACCCGGATGCCGACGCGAGCTACCTTGTCTTCGTAGGTCGGACCAATGCCGCGGTTGGTAGTGCCGATCTTGGCTTTCCCAAGGGCTTTCTCGCGGTGCGAGTCGAGGTGAATGTGGTACGGCATGATGAGGTGCGCTCGACCGTCGATCTTCAACCGGTCGCGAACCGAGAGCCCCCGACCTTCGAGCTCCGTCACCTCTTCGGCCAGAACTTCCGGGTCAACGACCACGCCGTTGCCGATCGTGTTAGTGACACCCTCACGCACGATGCCTGACGGGATGAGGTGCATCACGAACTCCTCTTCACCGACCCTCACCGTATGCCCGGCGTTGTTGCCGCCTGAATACCTTCCAACGTAGCGCACGTCCCGCGCTAACGAGTCGCAGACCCTGCCCTTGCCTTCATCACCCCAGGCCAACCCGAGGACGACCGTAGCCGTCAAGACTTCACCTCCACAGTCGTAGAAAACGTACCAATGCAAACTGGATATCCCGGATAAATAGAGTAGGTCTCATCCAGGGTTCGTACTCCACCGGCATGAGAATAGAGACCTCTGATATCCGACACGCTCGCAGATTAGCACATGGCACCTCTATTTTGAATCGTCCCGCCAAAAGCTCCACTACTCGAAAAGCACCACCGGCTCGTCGTAGCGTCTCACCCGGTTCGCGCTCCACTGTCGCTCCACAATCTCCCGCAGTTCGGCGTTTCGGGCCGCGAGGTCACCGTCGGCCAAACTATCCAGCGGGAATCGGACGTTTAGCACACGCTCCGGAACCCGGAAACGAGTTATGCCCGCCGGGAGCACGGAACCATCCCGCACCACCTCGACGAGCTCCTCCACCGTAAACCGCCGATAGTAGAGCCGGACTTCCCCCGGTTCGAGCCTCGATTCCACGCCAGAGTCCAGGCGTCGCACCGGCGGTTTGTTCGGATATACGGACTGGAGATCCCACAAGGCCCGAACTTCGCAGGCAAGTCCCAGACTACGGGCTCGCAGGTAAGTCTTCTCTCCGTCGGAATCTTCGATGACGGCCAGCCAATCGTTGCTGGGTTCCGTCATGGATATCAAGTTCTCGCTCTTGTCGAGAGATTCGAGGTTTGGTTCTACGAGCAGATGAGTCCAGCTCTCCACGGTTTTTGGGGGTGTGATCTCCTGTGCCAGGATAAAGCGACAGCCGATACCGGACATAGTTAGGGCGCGATGAGCACCGTCGAGAAGTAGAAATTTCTCATTATGGGCGGTCACTATTACAGGATTGCGCTGGACCTTTTCGGATGTTACGCGATCGCGCAGAGCTTCCAGACGAGACTCGTCGTGAGCTTCGTGCAGGATCAGGTTTTCGAGGGGAATTACCTGAAGATGGTCGAGCACGGGGATCAACTATTTAGAGAGGCCCGCATGACCGGACAACAGCTAGGCGTCGCCTCCGCGGCGCGCAAAGATAAAGTCCAGAAGCAAGAAGCCACCAAAAAAGAAGATAGCCAGTATCAGGAAAAATCCCATCACCCCAACTACCAGATTTATAGTCTCCAAAACCTGCGACCTCTCCGTATCTTTTCGGTGTCTTCCATGAGGAGTCGGGACGAGAGGATTTGAACCTCCGACCACTCGGCCCCCAGCCGAGTGCGCTACCAGACTGCGCCACGTCCCGACG
>JBGTDE010000420.1:0-5739 GCA_041748475.1 Rubrobacteraceae bacterium
CGTGTGACTTCCTCCACGGAGCCGGTGTCTCTGTAGACTTCGAGTTGACGCTCGGACTCGGTTGACTCTTGGAGCAATTTCTCCACGCCGGAGAGATCCCGCTCCGTGGACTGCGCTACGCGTTCCAGGAGAGTGCTCAAAACGGCCCGAGTGTCGGATGGATCGTGGGTTTCAGGGTCTAGGAAAGTTCCTCCGAGGCCGTTGCGCTGGGCGGACCACTTGTTCTCTTCTATGAAGCGGTTTGGCAGGATGGGAGAGAGGTCGTTCGCTTCGTGTTCGGCTACGAGCATGTCGCAGATGGCTGCGGCGAATGCGATCAGGGCTTCAGAGCGGCTTGGGTCTGTCTGGGAGTCGAAGGCTCGTATCTCGATGGTATCGAGGCCGGGATGCGGTCTTACGTCCCACCAGATCTCCCCCAAAGCATCAATGGTCCGGGAACGGCTCAGATAGTCCACGTACTCGACGTACTCGTCCCAGGAACCGATGGGACCGGGAAGACCGGCCCGATGATAAGTCCGGGAGAACATCAGGACGCGAGCCGAATGCATGTCCGTGTATTCACCCTGCCAGAACGGCGAGTTGACCGAAAGAGCCAGCATATGAGGCAGATATTCCCGTATCCGGTTGAAGACGTAGATCGCCTTCTCGCGGCCTTGAAGAGCGTAGTGGACGTGCAAGGAGAACGTGTTGTTTCGTCGGATCAACCACCCGAGTTTCTTCTTGAGTCGTTGGTAGTGAGGCTTGTCGATGATCTCCTGCTCCCGCCAATCTCCGATGGGATGCGTGCCGCTCGTCCCGAGAATTCGCCCGAAACTATCGGCTTGATCCAGGAGCACCTGACGACGGCCCTTCAGGTCGGCGGCTACGTCCGCCGCGTCGCGGTGAACCGAGGTATTTGATTCGATCTCGCAGTCGATCAACTCTCCACTGAACTCTTTCTCACTCGTGGCGGCGAGTATTTTCTGTGCGCCATCCGCGAGCTTGAAGGTCTCCGGGTCGGAGAGCCACAGCTCCTCCTCGGCCCCAAGAGTGCCTTCCACAACGCCGGTCTGAAAGGCTTCGGTGGGTATGAGGGATGTCTTATCGGCGGTGTTCAAGTGGCTGTCCTCCGGGCTTGATGTCATCTGTCCGTGTCCGTTGAGCGATGTATCTTACCCCGTTGTGGTCTGGATTAGCCGGGAAACTACGTTGACTGCCAGATAGAATGTGTCGCAGTAAATCTATCTCAGGAGGTAGAAGATGTCGGCTGAGGTCGGAGAGAAAGCACCGAATTTCGCGTTGCCGTCGGATGATTGGGAGAACAAGGTCTCTTTGGAGGAGTATACGAAGGACGGGCCTGTGGCCTTGTTCTTCTATCCCGGAGATTGGTCCAGTGTCTGTACGGATCAAATGGGGCGATTGCAAGAGGAGATGGGACGCTTCAAGGAGCTTGGCGCGAGCGTGCTGGCCGTCAGCGCGGATACTCCGTGGTCGCACCGGGCCTTCGCGGAGCAGCGCGGCATCGAATTCCCGTTGCTGTCGGACCTCGAACGAGCGGTGATCGACGACTACGATGTCCGCCACGAGGGGGGATTCCCACGCCGGGCCTACTTTGTCATAGACCGCGAAGGCATAGTCCGGGCCAAAAAAGTAGAACACTCGCCCAAAGATCAGCCGGAAGTGGATGCCGTGCTAGACGACCTTCGGGAAGCTCTTTAGGGGGGTTTTCTTGGAGCAGCCTAGCACACCGCCGGTAGCGGATCGGACAATACAGACGAGCGCGTCGATGGCCCTGACTCTCGTCTACAGCGCCCCAACGCCCGGCACCGGTTCCCGATACGTCGACAGTCCGGTCTCCGACCGAGCCGTGGCCCACGAAGCTCGCGTGCTCTCGGTGGCGCACGCTGGCGAGGCTCTGGCCGCCCACGAAAGCGTGGGGGAGACAGTCCTGCGGGCAACCCTGGCCTCCCGCGACCTGGCTGGATACGCCGACCCAAAGAGCGTCGGTTATCTCGCACCGCTAGCTCGCGCCGCCGGTCTCGGCCAGCCGTCGGAGTGGGCGCTGCGCGAGTTGACGCACTCGGACATCCAGCCTTTTCTCCGAGCCCTGGAAGTCGCCGGGGACGAGAGTCCGCTGGTCGGGACGTTGCGAGTCGCCGCCGGAGCCGGTAAGGAGGCTACGTTGCGGGACGCTATGCGTTTCGCCGCTGGTCAGGATTCTATGGCGCGGGAGTATGCCCGTGGTTTCGAGGTTACCCGCGAGCTTGCGCGTCCCGCGTTTATCGGGTCGCTTTCGAGGGGTGATTCAGCCCGGGCGGCGGTGGTCCAGACTTTTCTCGAAGTTCTCTCCGAGACCCCGGACCTCGAAATCGGTCAGAGGGCTGGGAGTCGGGAGGCCGAGGACGTTTCGCGCATGGCGCACGGGGTTCTAAAGGCCGGTGGCGTTCATTCCCGGCGAGGTCTCGAAGCCATAGGGAATCTGGATGGACTGATCCGCTCTGACGGAAGACTCTCTCCGACTTCCACCGAGAGACCCGTTGCCGCCGCCGTCTTCCTCGTCGCCCTGGAGTACGGCCCCGAAGCCCTAGCACACCGCCTACGCCCAGCCTCCGGCGGCAATCGGGGACGCTAGGCCGCGCACCCATCCGGGGCAAAAACTCTCACAGCCTACCGCTCCGAACCTGGATACTTGGGCTAGAATTTGCAGGTAGTTAGGACTTTTTACAAGGAGGCGAGCACGTTGAAGGCTCTTGTCATAGTGGGACACGGTTCGCATCTGAACGAGGACTCCAGCCTACCCGTCTACGAACACGCCGCCCGCATTCGGGCCGACGGCGAGTATGACGAGGTGGTTGAGTGCTTCTGGAAAGAAGAACCCTCGATGCGTCAAGTTCTCGATACGGTAGAGGCTGACGAAATCATCGTGGTTCCGGCGTTTATCTCCGAGGGGTACTTCACGCAGCAGGTCATCCCGCGGGAATTCGGGTTGGATGGCCGGGTCACGCGGCAGGGAGTTAAAACGGTGCGTTACGCGGAGCCGCTTGGGACTTTCGATGGTATGTCCGATGTGATCCTCGAACGTGCCGGAGAGCTTTTGGAAGGCAAGGAGATACCGGACGGCCCTAAGGCACTGGTCCTTCTAGGTCATGGCACGGACCTGAACAAGAGTTCTGGAGGGGTCATCCTGGAGAATGTCGAGCGCATTCGGGAGAAGGGCATCTACGATTCTGTAGAGGCGGCGTTTCTGGATCAAGACCCGGAGGTAGGGGAGGTCGTCGAGCGTGTCGAGGCGTCAAGCGTCGTCCTGATCCCGGTCTTCGTCGCCGAAGGCTGGCATACCCGCGAGACGATCCCCGAAGACCTCGGACTGACCGGAGAGATCACGGTCCGCCCTGACAAGACGATCTTCTACGGCGCTCCAGTCGGCACCCATCCCTCAATGGCGAGCCTCATTGCGGCCCGCGCCCGCGAAGCCGCCCTACTACCACTACCGGAGAATCAAGTTGCAGCAAGCACGCTCTAACGTAGCCGGAGCCGCCCGCGAAGCTTTTGCCGACTGGGTATCCGAGCACTCAGAAGGTCGGACGTTCGCACAAGTTGTCGTTCGGTCGCGAGCAGGCGGCGGCTACTCCCTGCGCCACGTAGATGATGTGGAGCGGTTGGATCTCGAAGTACTAGAAGATCCCCGGTCGGCCCGTGAGGTTTCCAAGCTGGACGAGAACGGAGAATATCGACCGTTGAAAAGTTCCCCGAACCTGCGACGAGGCTGGGAGCTTCGTCTGACGGACGACCGGGATCTCCTAACAGCCATGAACTATTTGTATCCGGCGGCGGTCGTTCACTGGCACTTGCACCGCGAAGGCGAGTTGGAGGTAACCGACTACCGGCAGAATGCCGCCCGCCAGAGCGGTATATACAAGCGTGTGCAGCGGCTCTCCGATGCCGGTGTCCAGAACGCCGCCAGCGCGTGCTGCGGGGATGCCGTCTGCCTAAAAAAGACATTGTGGAACGTGGACGAGAAGACACCGCTAGAGATGGAGCGAGGCGGAGGGGAGATACCGTGTCCCGAGCCGTGTAGTGTTTTTGTTTCGTTCGCTCGGCGGGTGCGGCTCTTCGAGCGTGAGGACAAGCGGGATCTCGACGCGATAGGACTCTCCCCTACGGAGAAAGAGGATCTCTCGGCTCTGGTCGAAGCCGCCGCGACGGGTGAGGTCAACATGGCGCGTGAGGCCGAGTTCGAGAAACCACTCAACGAGCGCCGGATGCGGTATCGGAGCCTTACGCTTATCCCAAAACTCAGGCCGGAAGAGTGAGCCTCGGTTCTCAGACATCCAAAACGACCGTGTGGTACGGTAGCTCAGTATCGTTGAGCCAAGTCCCGAGAGTCTGTTTTTACTCATCCAATTGCGGGTAGGGTTCTGCGAAGATCACACAATCCCCGAGGAGGTACGAGATGGTAGGCAAGACAAAGCTAGCTAAAGCGGGACTTAGGGCCGGAGCCCGAGTCGCGCCCGGAGCCAGCAGGCACGCCGGTAGAGCGGGCAAGTACGGTGGCAAGTTCGCGGGAAAGGCCGCTGCGAGAGCAGGCAAAGCTCAGGCGAAGCTGGCTAAACAGGCCATGAGCTCTAAAGAGCCCGCCGGATCCAAGTTCCTCAAGTACGGTTTGTTCGCGCTCGCAGGCTTCGCGCTTGGCGCTCTTCTGGCGCGTATGGGCAAGGACGATGAGTCCAGCATAGTCTCCGACGGATACCAGTCGGCGGCTTCCAATGGTCGGCAGGGAGAGACATGGGGTTCGGGGTCGACGGGAAGTTCTTCCGCGTCGCAGCAGACCGGGGCGGATCGCGCTCAGTCCGACCCGTCGAGTGGCCCGCTGATCGGCGAGCAGCACCGGGGTAGCTCGGGCGACGTACCGCAGCAGCAGGAAGAGGTCGAGAACCGCATACGGACCCGCGTCGGCGAAGACGACCGGACCAAGGATCTCCCAAAGCTAAACGTCGAAGTAAACGATGGAGTAGCGGAGATCCGGGGCGTAGCTTCGACTATCGAGATCAAAGACGCAATCGGTGAGATCGCCGCTGACACCGACGGAGTTCGCGAAGTAAGGAACCTCGTAACCGTAAACTAACAATCCGCAAGTGAAAGCCCAAGTCAAGAGACGGTCGGGAAGTCCCCGGCTGTCTCTTTTTAGTTAATCTCAATCACTCACAAAGCCAACGCACTGGCTGACAATCTGAATCGCTGACTAGCTGCTTCTCGTCATCCACCGATCATGCGTAGTAGCGCGTCGCGTTCGCGTTGCAGGGTGTCTTGGTCGCTTGCCTCCACGTTGAGGCGGAGCAAGGGTTCGGTGTTGGATGGGCGAAGGTTGAACCACCAGTCCCCGAAGTCCACGGTCAGGCCGTCGAGGTGGTCTATGCCGATTGGATCTTTGGCGGCGTAGTGCTCTTCAATGTCGTGCAGGGCTGAGATTTGATCCTCTACGGAAGAGTTGATCTCCCCAGATCTCACATACGGATCTATCGGCGTGAGCAACTCCGAAACCGGCTTATCTTGCCGCCCGACCAGCTCGGCCACGGCGAGCATGGCTATTATCCCGGAATCAGCGTAGTAGTTGTCCCGGAAATAGAAATGACCGGAATGCTCCCCGCCGAAAGCCGCCTTGTTGGAGCGCATCCGGGGCTTGATGATCGAGTGTCCCGCAGGTGTTCGAACGGCTTTGCCACCCTCGCGCTCCACCAATTCCGGCAGGGCTTTGGAGCA